>VSOC01000099.1 GCA_009774615.1 Lachnospiraceae bacterium | reverse complement strand
AGTGCCGGAAATGGCATAGCCGGAATGTACGAAATAAACAGTTTTTCCAGCTATGCCACTTCCATTTTCAAACCTAAAAAACAGCTTATAATATCCTCCCTGGAAACCTGGTAAAGCCCTTCTAATACATAACAAACTTCTGCCATCACTTCTAATGTTACATAGCAACTTTTAGTTCTTACCATTTTCCTTATATAGATAAACTGTTCTTCATTATCTCTCAGTAAAAACCTTAGAACAGCATTTGCATCTAATAAAGCTTTATTTCCTTCCATGCTTTTCTACCACCGCTTTCCTCCAAGCATCTTTTTCTTGTTCAATCAGAGATGTATTTGCATACTGATGAAGTACACCCGCTACTGATTCTTCCCATTCCATCTCATTTTCCACAGGAATCACTATGACTTTTTGATTTATTGGTAATGGTTCATTTACTCGTACAGCCGTTCCATCATAATATCCTACAATCGACATATCCTCTACCAGCCTCCTTATTTATCTTATTATTATCATAACACATTCTTTTCTCTTTGTAACCAACTATTTATTCATAAAATCCCTACCTCTATTTTTCCCACAAAAAAGAGAGATACCCAATATTTTACGATTGAATATCTCTCATTTTTTACTTCATACTATATCTAGTAGTCGTTATCCTTCTACACCACTATATGATTACCTATCCAAGGGTGATAGCCGCCTGCGCTGCCGCCAGCCGTGCAATCGGAACTCTGAACGGTGAACAGGATACATAATCCAGACCAATCTTATGGCAGAATTCTACGGAGGTCGGGTCGCCGCCGTGCTCGCCGCAGATACCTACATGAAGTTCCGGACGAACGGGCTTGCCTAACTTGATGGACATTTCCATCAGCTTGCCAACACCGATCTGATCCAGTTTTGCAAATGGGTCGTTCTCGAAGATCTTTGCATCATAGTATGCATTTAAGAACTTGCCGGCGTCATCGCGGGAGAAGCCGTAGGTCATCTGGGTAAGGTCGTTTGTACCAAAGCAGAAGAATTCAGCTTCCTTTGCAATCTCGTCTGCGGTCAGGGCAGCTCTTGGGATCTCGATCATCGTACCAACTTCATACTTTAAGTCGCTTCCTGCGGCTGCAATCTCTGCGTCAGCGGTTTCTACGACAAATTTCTTTACATACTTTAATTCCTTGATATCGCCAATCAGCGGAATCATAATTTCCGGCTCTACCTTCCAGTCCGGATGGTTCTTCTTTACATTGATTGCGGCACGGATAACAGCCTTGGTCTGCATCTTGGCAATCTCGGGATAGGTTACAGCCAGACGGCAGCCGCGGTGGCCCATCATCGGGTTGAACTCATGCAGAGCGTCGCAGATAGCCTTGATCTGCTCTACGGTCTTGCCCTGTGCGTCAGCCAGCTTCTTAATATCTTCTTCCTCAGTAGGAACGAACTCATGCAGCGGCGGGTCAAGGAAACGGATGGTTACCGGGTTGCCTTCCAGAGCCTCATAGAGTTTCTCGAAGTCGCCCTGCTGCTCGGGAAGGATCTTTTCCAGAGCTGCTTCTCTTTCTTCCAGGGTTTCTGCACAGATCATCTCGCGGAATGCATCGATACGGTTGCCCTCAAAGAACATATGCTCGGTACGGCAAAGACCGATACCCTCAGCACCCAGCTCTCTTGCCTTCTTTGCGTCGGCAGGTGTATCCGCATTTGTACGAACCTTTAATCTTCTGTACTTGTCTGCCCATGCCATAATTCTTCCGAATTCGCCGGCAATGGTAGCATCTACAGTCGGGATAATGCCGTCATAGATCTTACCGGTAGAACCGTCGATAGACAGCCAGTCACCTTCATGGAATTCTTTTCCAGCCAGGGTAAACTTCTTGTTTTCTTCGTCCATGGTAATCTCGGAACAGCCGGATACACAGCAGGTACCCATACCGCGGGCAACTACGGCTGCATGGCTGGTCATACCGCCGCGCACCGTTAAGATACCCTGTGCTGCCTTCATACCTTCAATATCCTCAGGAGAGGTTTCCAGACGAACCAGAACAACCTTCTCGCCTCTTGCCTTCCACTCTTTTGCATCCTCTGCGGAGAATACAATCTTACCGCAGGCAGCACCCGGAGATGCAGCCAGAGCCTTAGCCATCGGTTCTGCCTTCTTTAAGGCGTCCGTGTCAAACTGCGGATGAAGCAGGGTGTCTAAGTTTCTCGGATCGATCATGGCTACGGCCTTCTTCTCGTCGATCATGCCTTCGTCAACCAAATCGCAGGCAATCTTTAAGGCAGCCTTAGCCGTTCTCTTACCGTTACGGGTCTGAAGCATGTACAGCTTCTTATCCTCAATAGTGAATTCCATATCCTGCATATCGCGGTAGTGATCTTCCAGCGTATTGCAGATGCCAACGAACTGATCGTAAACTTCCGGCATTACTTCCTTTAACTGATCAATCTTCTGCGGAGTACGAACACCGGCTACGACGTCCTCGCCCTGTGCGTTCATTAAGAACTCGCCCATCAGATGCTTGTCGCCGGTTGCAGGATCACGGGTGAAGGCAACACCGGTACCGGAGGTTTCGCCCATGTTTCCAAATGCCATCATCTGAACGTTTACAGCAGTCCCCCAGGAATAAGGGATATCGTTGTCGCGGCGGTATACGTTTGCTCTTGGGTTGTCCCAGGAACGGAATACGGCCTTGATGGCTTCCATCAGCTGTTCCTTCGGATCGGTCGGGAAGTCCTTGCCAATCTTTTCTTTATACTCAGCCTTAAACTGGTTAGCCAGTTCTTTCAGATCATCGGCGGTCAGTTCAACGTCCTGAACCACGCCCTTTTCTTTTTTCATCTTATCAATCAGTTCTTCAAAATACTTCTTTCCCACTTCCATAACTACGTCGGAGAACATCTGGATAAATCTGCGGTAGCAGTCCCAGGCCCAGCGTGGATTGCCGGATTTTGCTGCCAGTACTTCTACAACTTCTTCATTCAGACCCAGGTTTAAGATGGTGTCCATCATACCCGGCATGGAAGCTCTTGCACCGGAACGAACGGAAACTAATAATGGATTTTCCTTATCACCGAATTTCTTTCCGGTAATCTCCTCCATCTTAGCAATGTGCTCCATGATCTGTCCCATGATTTCGTCATTGATCTTTCTGCCATCATCGTAGTACTGCGTACAAGCCTCCGTTGTGATGGTGAAGCCCTGCGGTACCGGAAGACCTAAATTGGTCATCTCTGCAAGGTTTGCGCCCTTGCCGCCCAACAGGTTTCTCATGGTCGCATTGCCTTCACTGAACAAATAAACCCATTTCTTTGCCATACGTTAATTTCCTCCTCAGAGATTTTTGTAAAAAGACTCTTTACATGTAAGTTCCGCCTGATTTTGCATCTTCTTCCCACACAAAGAAAACCCACAAAACAAACGGCCTGACCATAGTATAGCACAAATCTTTCTGTAGTAAAAGTTTTTTCTGGAAAAAATGGAAAACTTTTTTTGATGGATTCGACTGCCATTCACGCAGGCTGCCGCAGCTTTTTTTATTTGCCAATGCAGGCAGAAAGGGTTATAATGAATATCATATGGATCGCTGAAGGATAGAAACGAAGAATTTGTACCATAGAAAGGAATAGATGTAAATATGAAAATAAACTACTATGATATCGGTTTAAACCTGTTCTGCAGGCAATTTCCCGACCCGCAGCGGATATTGGACGATGCGGCGAAAAACGGCGTGGGCTGTATTTTAACCGGAACGGATACAAGGGAGAATAAGAAGATTCATGAATATTTAAAGGCAAATGATGCATTTGGTCTATTTGGCACGGCGGGGATTCATCCGCATAATGCAGACCGGGCAAGGCAGGAGGATTTTCGGCAGATAGAACAAATTCTTGCAGAAAATCCAAGGATTGTTGCGGTCGGTGAGTGCGGACTGGACTATGATCGGATGTTTTCGACAAAGGAAAACCAGATCCGTTGTCTGGAAAAGCACATTGTTCTTGCGGAAAAATGGGATAAGCCGTTATTTCTTCATGAGCGGGATGCGGCAGATGATTTTATGAAGCGATTGAAAAAACATCCGGAAATCTGTAAAAAATCTGTGGTGCATTGCTTTACCGGCAATAAAAAAACGTTGGAAAAATACCTGGAAATGGGTTTTTCGATTGGGATTACCGGGTGGATCTGCGATGATGTGCGGGGAAAGGTGCTGCGGGAAGCGGTGAGTATCCTTCCTCTTGACCGGGTTTTAATTGAAACGGACGCCCCCTATCTGACGCCGAAAAACGTACAGGGACTTGGAAGGGTGAATGTTCCGCAAAATATTGTCTATGTGGCAAAGGAACTGGCAAAATGGATGAAGGTTACAAAAGAGGAACTGACCGAATCGGCAAGGAAAAATACGGAGAGGATATTTTCTATCTGATAGTTTCTTTAATCGTTTCTATGATAGTTTTATGATATTTTTACTTTGATATTTTCTATTGACATTTGCCGTTACTTACTTTACAATATTAGGAAAATAAAAGCTGCGCTGTGAGAAAATCTTGCAGTAAAGCAAAAAACAGAAAGTAACTGACCAGAAGATACTCTGATGGAAAGAATGCGGGCTGCCCAGGTGATTGTGATGCCTTTTTGTGCATTGCAGTGTTTTTTGCGGGTGATAAATTTCAGGGAATCTTCAGGGATTCTCTTTTTTTGTGCAGGAATTTTTTTCGCAGGAAATTTTTGTGCAGGAATTTTTTTCGCAGGAAATTTTTGGTGCAGGAAATTTGGGGCACACAGGAAGAGTTTGATTCTATATTTACAGGAAAGAAAATCGCATAGACGGAAAATAAAGAAAGGCAGGTATATGGAAGAGAAAAGAATTGCTGTTTTGGGGATTATTATTGAGGACGTGCGGCAGGCAGAGCAGGTGAATGCGCTGCTGCATCAGTTTGGAACCTATATTATCGGCAGAATGGGGATTCCTTATAAGGAAAAGCAGCTTAATATTATCAGTATTGTTGTGGATGCACCTGCGGATGTTATCAGTGCTCTTTCCGGGAAGCTGGGAAGACTTCCGGGGGTTAGCTCTAAGGCTTTGTATTCCAAGACCGGAAGCGGTCAGGGGAGTGGAAGAAAAGAAGAAACCAGGAGAGCAGAAGAAAGGAAGTCCCCGGGCTCAGGTAAGGCACAGGAAATGAAGTGAGGTTAGCTATGGAAGAAGAAAAGAGATTTCGGGCCTGTGTGGAGGCGCTGAAACAGGGGGAATCCCTTTCGCGTGAGGATTGGCGGGTGCTTTTGGAGGGAAGGACGGATGAGCGTCAGGAAATCTTAGCCGGAGAGGCTTCGTTAATCCGGGACAGGGTTTACGGGAAACGGGTTTTTATCCGCGGGCTGATTGAATTTACCAATTTTTGTAAAAATAACTGCTATTACTGCGGAATCCGCCGGGGAAATCAAAAGGCAGAGCGCTACAGGCTGACGGAAGAGGAGATTATGCAGTGCTGCCATTATGGTTTTTCCATAGGGTTTCGGACATTTGTTCTTCAGGGCGGGGAGGATGCTTATTTTACGACGGAAAGGCTGGCGGCGATTGTCCGCAGGATAAAACAAAGCTTTCCGGAGTGTGCCGTTACGCTTTCTGTGGGAGAGAGGGAGAGAGAAGATTACCGGATATTGAAGGAAGCCGGGGCGGATCGCTATCTGCTTCGCCATGAAACAGCCAATCCCGTGCATTACGGCTGCCTGCATCCGCCGGAACTTTCTTTTGCCCGCCGCATGAACTGTCTGCGCAGCTTAAAGGAACTAGGGTTTCAGACCGGGGCGGGATTTATGGTGGGTTCACCGGGACAGACCGTGGACTGCCTGATTGATGATTTGCTGTTTTTAGCGGAATTCAGGCCGCAGATGGTGGGGATTGGACCGTTTATTCCTCACCGGGAGAGCCCTTTTTGTGATTATTCCCGCGGCGATGTAAAACTGACGCTGTATCTTTTAAGTTTAATCCGGATTTTGCTTCCTCACGTCCTTCTTCCGGCAACGACAGCCCTGAGAACAGCTCTACTGGGAGGACGGGAAGCAGGGATTCTGGCTGGGGCCAATGTAGTTATGCCAAACCTCTCTCCAGATAAGGTGCGGGAAAAGTACCAGCTTTACGACCATAAACTTACGACGGGAAAGGAAGCGGCAGAGGGTTTAAGAGAACTGAAGGAATCCTTAGCTTCTATAGGCTATTTCGTTGTGGTTGACCGGGGAGATTATCTGTAAGCCGAAGTGTTTATCGGCAGGTTTATTCGTTGGCATCCTAAGGACGCCGACATAAAAATAAATAATAAAAAAGCAAATCCTGAAGGGAAAGATACTTGCTGTTCGCAGGAACGAAAGATATTTCTGACCCGAGGTAGAAAGGAAAACAACGATGTACGATCCAAAATCAAAATGCGCTGACGATTTTATTAACCACGAGGAGATTTTAGAAACCCTCGATTATGCCAAAAAGAACCGGACAAACCGTGAATTAATTGACCGGATTTTAGCCAAGGCAAGAGAACTTAAAGGTCTGACCCACAGGGAGGCTGCGGTTTTGCTTGACTGTGCATTAGAGGATAAAAACCAGGAAATTTATGCGCTGGCTGAGCAGATTAAGAAGGATTTTTACGGGAACCGTATTGTTATGTTTGCCCCGCTTTATCTTTCAAACTACTGTGTCAATGGCTGTGTTTACTGTCCCTACCATGCAAAGAACAAACACATTCCCAGAAAGAAGCTGACCCAGGAGGAAATCCGGCAGGAGGTTATCGCCCTGCAGGATATGGGGCATAAGCGTCTGGCTTTGGAAACCGGGGAAGATCCGGTGAACAGCCCGATAGAATATGTGCTGGATAGCATTAAGACCATCTACAGCATTAAGCATAAAAACGGCGCAATCCGCAGGGTGAATGTCAATATTGCGGCGACGACGGTGGAAAATTACCGGAAATTAAAGGATGCGGGGATTGGAACCTATATTTTATTTCAGGAAACCTATCACAAAGAAAGCTATTTAAAGCTTCATCCCACGGGGCCCAAGCATGACTATAATTACCACACCGAAGCGATGGATCGTGCCATGGAGGGCGGAATCGACGATGTCGGCTGCGGCGTACTTTTTGGCTTGGAACTCTACCGCTATGAGTTTGCCGGACTTTTGATGCACGCCGAGCATTTAGAGGCCGTTTACGGCGTAGGCCCGCACACCATCAGCGTGCCCAGAATCCGCAGGGCGGACGATATCGATCCGGACGTATTTGATAATGGGATTGACGATGATACCTTTGCCAAGCTGGTCGCCTGCATCCGTGTGGCTGTTCCCTATACCGGGATGATTATTTCCACCAGAGAGAGTCAAAAGTGCAGGGAGAGGGTGCTTCATCTTGGCATTTCTCAGATTTCCGGCGGTTCCCGAACCAGCGTGGGCGGCTATGTCGATCCGGAGCCGGAGGAAGAATCTTCGGAACAGTTTGAAGTCAGCGATAAGCGTTCCTTAGACGAGGTGGTCAACTGGCTGATGGGCATGGGCTACATCCCAAGCTTCTGTACGGCATGTTACCGGGAGGGAAGGACGGGCGACCGTTTTATGTCCCTGTGCAAAGCCGGACAGATCCATAACTGCTGTCTGCCCAATGCACTGATGACTCTGAAAGAATACCTGATGGATTATGCATCGGAGGATACCAGGAAAAAAGGACTGGAACTGATTGAAAAGGAAATCGAAAACATCCCCAAGGAAAAGGTGCAGGGGATTGTCCGGGAACGGTTAATTGAGATTGAGAAGGGAAACCGCGATTTCAGGTTTTAACCATACTTGTATGTACCTAAAGGGTAGGATGTGCTGTGAAACTTGCACAGAATGGAGGAAACGATGTCATTATCTTCAACGCCTGCATCCGAACGGATGCATATCGGCTTTTTCGGGAAACGGAACGCGGGAAAGTCAAGTGTGATGAATGCTGTTACGGGGCAGGATCTTGCGATTGTTTCTGCGCAGAAGGGAACGACCACCGATCCGGTGTATAAAACCATGGAACTGCTGCCTTTAGGGCCGGTGATGATGATGGATACGCCGGGGCTTGATGACGAGGGGAGTCTTGGAAGCCTTCGGGTGAAAAAGGCATACCAGGTGTTAAATAAGACGGATATTGCACTTCTTGTTATGGACTGTGCCTGCGGTCCGTCGAAAGAAGATCAGGAACTGTTTGCAGGGATTCGCCGGAAAAATATTCCCTGTCTGCTTGTTTTTAATAAAGAAGATCTTCTGGATGACTTACCGGAAGATGTACGGAAGGAAAAGAAAAGAGAGATGGAGGACTGTTTCCGGGAAGCAGGAGCGGCAGAACCTTCTTTTGTATGGATCAGCGCCGGAAAGAAAACCGGGATTGAAGCATTAAAGGAGCACATGGCGCATTTGCTGGATCAGGAGAATTCGGAAAAAAACCAGCGCCGGATTGTGGGGGATGTGATTCATCCGGGGGATTTTGTTGTTTTGGTGGTTCCGATTGATAAGGCAGCACCAAAGGGGCGGCTGATTCTTCCCCAGCAGCAGACGATCCGGGATATCCTCGAAACCGGGGCGGCGGCTGTCGTGGTCAGGGATCTGGAATATCAAGAAACCCTGGAAAAACTGGGGCGAAAGCCGGATCTGGTGATTACGGACAGCCAGGTGTTTGAACGGGTGTCGAAGGAAACGCCAAAGGATGTTTTGCTGACGTCGTTTTCCATCTTATTTGCCCGGTATAAAGGAATTCTTTTTCCGGCAGTGCGCGGGGCAAGGGCATTGGAAACGCTTCAGGACGGGGATCGGGTGCTGCTTTGCGAGGGCTGCACCCATCATCGGCAGTGCGGCGATATCGGTACGGTGAAGCTTCCGGCTTGGATTCGCGCTTACACGGGAAAGGATTTGGAATTTTGCTTTACCTCCGGCACGGAGTTTCCCGGAGAACTTGGAGGCTATCGTCTGGTTGTGCACTGCGGGGGATGTATGTTAAATGAGAGAGAGATGAACTACCGCTTAAACTGTGCACAGGATCAGAACGTTCCTATGACCAATTACGGAACATTGATTGCCTATATGCAGGGGATTTTAGAGCGAAGTATTCGATTATTCGGAAAGATGGATGAATAAAACCCGTTACTGTTCACACGTTCACCGCAACGAAAATCTGCTTAAAATTTAAGAAAAAACCATTGTTTTTTTAAGTCATCAATGCTATAGTGCATACATATAATCGAAGTGCCTGAAGGCAGTATGCACGGAATGGAGGAAATAATGGGAATTATTTTTCATGAAGAAGAGCAGTTGTTTCAGTTGGAAACATTGAATACGGAGTATTGGATAGGTATTGCTGACGAGATGTATCTGGGACATATTTATTATGGAAAGAAGATTGGAGATGCCCGCTGCGCCTATCTTTTAAAGACGGGGGAGAGGCCGTTTGTTCCTTCAAAAAACCGGAAAGAGAAGGCTTCTTTTACGGACAGCTTTCCCTATGAATATCCCACCTGGGGGACAGGCGATTTTCGTGAAAGCTGTTTAAATGTCCGGACAGCCAAGGGCTACCGGGGATGCGAACTCTTTTATGAGAGCCATGCCATTATCGAGGGAAAGCCCGGGCTTTTTGGGCTTCCGGCGACGTTTTGCCAGGCAGAAGAACAGATAAAGGCAAAAGAAGGTACAGAACAAAATATCGCAGACAAAGCAAAGTCCGATTTGCCCGGAGCCGGGGGACAGACCCTGGAAATTACCTGCCGCGATCCCTTTTTAAATCTCAAGGTGATTCTGCGCTACAGTGTTTTTGATGACAGTGACGCCATTATCCGCAGCGCAGAGATTGTCAATGAGGGGGCAAAGCCGGTGTATCTGGAGAAGGTTTTAAGCGCCTGCCTGACGATGGATGATGAAAACTATGACTATCTGACCTTAAACGGTTCCTGGGCAAGGGAGCGCCACATCGAAAAAACGCCGATTTCTCACGGAAAACAGGGGGTTTTTTCGGAGCGGGGAATTTCCAGCCATCAGGAGCATCCCTTCCTTGCCGTGCTTGACCGCAATGCCGATCAGGAGCAGGGAAGAGTCTATGCCATGCATTTTGTCTATTCGGGAAATTTTCTGGCGCAGGTGGAGAAGGATCCGTTTGATTCCCTGCGCATGGTGATGGGAATTCATCCGGAGGGCTTTTGCTGGGAACTTGAGCCGGGAATGCATTTTACGGCACCGGAGGTTGTCTGTATGTACAGCAGCGAAGGTCTGGGAAAGATGACCAGAAATTTCCATGATTTATACCGCAGTCATCTGATTCGCAGTCCTTACCTGCATAAGAAGCGTCCTCTTTTGATTAATAACTGGGAAGCGACTTATTTTGACTTTGACACGGATAAGCTTCTTGCCATTGCCCGGGAAGCGAAAAAGCACGGGATTGAGATGTTGGTTATGGATGACGGCTGGTTTGGCCAGAGAAATCATGAGTATTGTTCCCTGGGCGACTGGACAGTGAATCAATCCAAGTTAAAGGGCGGTCTGGAATACTTAGTGGAGCAGGTGAAGGCAGAGGGCATGAAGTTTGGTCTGTGGTTTGAGCCGGAGATGGTTTCCCCGGATTCCGACCTCTACCGCCTGCACCCGGAATGGGCCATGCAGCTTCCCGGCCGTCCGGCGACGCAGGGGCGCGGTCAGTATGTGCTGGATTTGTCCCAGCAGGAGGTTATCGACTATGTCTATGAATCCGTGGCCAAGATTTTGCGCAGTGCCGATATCTCTTATGTGAAATGGGATATGAACCGCCCGCTTACGGATGTGGGAAGCCTTTATACCGAGGGGAAAAAGCAGGGAGAACTGTTTCACCGCTTTGTTCTGGGGCTTTACCAGATGCAGGAGCGCCTTCTTAAAGAATTTCCGAACCTTCTTCTGGAAAACTGCGCCAGCGGCGGCGGACGTTTTGATCCCGGTATGCTCTACTACAGCCCGCAGATCTGGTGTTCCGATGATACGGACGCCATCGAGCGTCTGGAAATTCAGGAAGGAACCGCCCTTCTCTATCCTTTAAGTACCATGGGTGCCCATGTCAGCGACTGTCCCAACCATATCGTGGGGAGGAGCACGCCGTTTACCACCCGCGGTCATGTTGCACTGTCCGGAACCTTTGGCTATGAACTGGATATTACGAAAATTTCTAAGGAAGATAAAGAAGAAATCGAGGAACAGACAGCCCTTTATCATAAGTATCAGCCGTTAGTCCGGGAGGGCGACTACTACCGTCTGGCTTCCTGGCGGGAAAATCATCATTTTGACTGTTGGGAAGTGGCGGCGAAGGATAAGTCCGAAGCCCTGGTTACGCTGGTGCAGGTGATCGCCGAAGCAGCATTCCGCAGCCGGAAAATCCGCATCAAAGGACTGGACGCTGAGGCCGATTACCTTCTGGAAGAAACCGGACAGGTGGCAAAAGGAAGCCTGTGGATGGAGGGTGGGCTTTTAGTTCCCCGCGATAACGGAGATTTTATCAGCCATCTCTACCATTTTGTGCGCCAGTAACCGCTAACCCGGGATGCTATATTAACCGCATTCTCCAAAACTGCATCGATTAAGCTTTTGTTCATTACATAACATTAATATTTTATGCTTAAAAGTCTATTAATTACAAAGTTTTATTTGACTAATTTAAGTAAAATTTATATAATGATACCAGGATCACAAGGTGAGGGAAAATGGAAATTCCTAAGTTGCTGTGCATGTAAACAGCAACATTCCTGAAAAGCGGCAAATGTGGTTAGGGGGAATGCAAGATGAAGAAAGATGTCCGGCTGGCGGATATTGCAGAGCGATTAAATGTCAGCACAGTAACCGTGTCGAATGCGCTGGCGAATCAAAAAGGGGTCAGCGATGAACTGCGGGAAAAAATCAAACAGACGGCGGCCCAGATGGGTTATCAGGCCAAAGGCAGCACGGCGCAGAGCGTGCGGGAGATATTAAACCTGGGCGTGATTATTTCCCAAAAATACTTAGGGGATTATCCGTCGTTTTACTGGAAAATATATCAGGAATTAATGATAGCTGCAAGGGAACAAAACTGTGTGCTTTTGTTTGAGATGCTCACCCATGAAGCGGAAGCAACCAAAAGCCTTCCTCTGTTCACGCATAATTCCAGGATGGAAGGGATTTTGATTATCGGTGAGATTGGAAGCGCCTATCTTAAGGCGTTAAAGGAGGGGACAAACCTTCCCCAGCTCTATATTGATTTTATGAAAAAGGGGCTTCCGGTCAGCTGTGTTATGACGAATAATTATTATGGAATGTATTACATGGTCAGCCATCTGATTGATAACGGTCATAAAGAGATCGCCTATGTGGGAACCGTTCAGGCGAATAACAGCATTATGGATCGATATTTTGGCTACTGCAAGGCGTTAATGCTTGCCGGTATTCCCCAGCGCCCGGAGTGGGTCTTAGATGACCGGGATATGGACGGCAAGCTTCTTGAGATAAAGCTTCCGGAAAAAATGCCGACGGCTTTTGCCTGCAACAGCGATTTAACCGCCAGCGAACTTGTACGTACACTGAAAAATAAAGGAATCCGTGTCCCTGAGGACGTGTCCATTGTCGGTTTTGATAATTATCTTTATGAAGGACTCTGTGATATTTCCATTACAACCTATGAGGTCAATATTAAAGAGATGGTAAAGACAGCCATTGCACTTTTGAACCGTCAGATTCAGGCAGGAGGAAGTTTAATTCCGGAAACGGTAATTATCTCCGGTCATCTGGTGGAGAAGGAAAGTGTGAGGAGAAGATAAAAGGTTACTGTGAACGTGTGAACAGTAACGATAAAAGAATGAATCCGCACATAAGGGAAAATTAAACGAAAGAAGCAGAAAACGAGAGAATCTGCAAAAAAGAAATAAATAAAAAAGAATGAAATAAAGAATGAAATAAAGAATAAAAAAAGACTTGTGGAAGTCAGGATGAGGTTTTCCTGTACACAGGTCTTTTTTTGTTTTTCAGGTATTAAGGCGGCAATAGCGGCGGCGGTATTCCTGCGGGGTGATGTTTTCTGCTTTTTTAAAGCTCCGGATAAACAGGGTCGGACTGCTGTAGCCCACGTTCTGGCTGATTTCCTGGATCTGTAAGGGAGTGGATACCAGCAGATCTTTTGCTGCCTGGATTCTGCGGGCAGTCAGGTAGGCGATGGGCGACTGGCGGAAGAAATGTGAAAATTCCCTGGAAATCCGAAATTTATTAACATGAAAGCGCTGTTCTAAAAGATCCAGGGAGTAGGGATACGGATATTCTTCATCCAGAACCCGGCGGATTTCCAGAAGATAGGAGGGACAGTTGCGGCTGCCTTCATTTTCCTGAAGATGGGACAGGGCTTCCGTGAGCAGGCTGGTGGAAAGAAAAAGCTGTTCTAAGGGATTGGAAAAGGTGGTTTCCCCGCGGTTTTCCAGACTGTGCAGGATATTGGAAAAGCGGGAGTTAGGGGAGAGGAAAAATCCCTGTTTATCGGCACGGGCTTTGATAAAACAGGTATGAAAATATTCGCTTTCCCTTCCGTTAAAGTAAAGAAGGAAGTGGTTCCAGTGGGAAGAAACCGCATGGATGGAAAAGCCAGAAGCACAGGGAAGCCAGATAAGCTGTCCGGCATTTAAGCTGCTGCTGTCCCTGGCATGAGAAACCATTCCCTGTCCGGATTCGGTATACAGCAGTGCAAAGCCTTCAAAGGGGGTCTGGGTGTAGCGGTAAGGATATTTTCCGCCGATAAAAAAAGCTGCCTGAAGAAAGAGATAAGGAGCAGGCTGGCTTTTCGGGTAATAGCCAAGGAGCGTTACCGGGGAAGAAACGCCCGGCAATTCGGAAACCGCCGAAAAAAGTTCTTTGGGAACAGGGGTTGACATGATGGGCCTCCTTTGTGAAATGATGAACAAAAATTTTTGCCTGAGAAGTCGTTTTCTAGTCAAGAGTATAAGTTACCGCTATTAAAAAGTCAAGAAATTTTGCTTAAATAATAAAATTTTTAATAGTATATTTAATTAAATAAAATGCAGAAAAAGAAGAATGAGCAAAAAATTTTTTATTAAATATAGGAAGTCTGCGAGTTTTTTTATTTTAATTATTGCGAA
>VSOC01000098.1 GCA_009774615.1 Lachnospiraceae bacterium | reverse complement strand
ACTTATACCTTCTTCTTGTGTCTGGATTTCCCAAATCTGACGAACACTAGCAAGCTTGTTAGAACTCAATGAATCACCCGTAATCCGATAATCGACCAACGCCTCATCAATCCCATATGCGAGACCCCCATCCCTCAACAATTTCAACCATGTCGCATAGTCCTGTCCTCCTCGCCTCAGATGCATTCTAAAATCGCCCTTGACACATCTATCAATCATCACTCCAGATGTTGGAATCATTGTGTTGGAAAGCAAGAACTTATAATTAATCTCTTCTTTTACTTTCCTTTTTTCTTTGATAACCTTATCATCACCATCAATCATTTCAATAGCAGTAAAACAAAACGAACCATTCTTCTCCTTCAATATTTGAACCTGCTTCTCTACCTTCTCCGGTTTCCACATGTCATCAGAATCCAAAAAAGCTACATACTGCCCTCTACTCAGTTCAAGGGCTTTATTCCTAGCATATCCAGCTCCTTTGTTTGTTGGTTGCAGAAAGTACACTATCTCAGGGTGTGTTTCTTGGTATTTCTTTATAATCTCAGACGATCGGTCTTCGGACTGATCATCTACCAACACTATCTCTAAGTGCTTATATGTCTGTGCAAACACCGAAGCTAGTGTTTTGTCAATATATTTTTCAACATTATACACAGGAATGATTACAGAAACTAAATCTTTTTCATAATCTTCTGCTTTGCGTCCCATTAAAATTTCCTCTATTCTCAATAAATAGCCGTAAGCCAATCGTGAAATTCTTCTTTCATTCCTCTTGCAGCATCAACATAAGCAGTCTGTAACTTTCTAGTAATTTCACTTTCACCAAGTCCATATCGATCAATACTCAGCACTGGCGTCAATTCCATGGCGGAGCCACAAAGGAATGCTTCATCAACAGTATAAAGTTCGGTACGGTCAATAGTACGTTCTACCACTTCATAGCCCATGTTTTTCGCCAACTTAATTACGCTATCTCGTGTGATACTTTCCAATACTGCATCAGTATGTACCGGTGTAATAATCTTTCCATCTTTAATCATAAAAAAGGAACTACCGGGTCCTTCCGAAACCTTGCCATATTCGTTGAGAAAGATGCAAGTATCATATCCATTCCGCAGTGCCTCTAGCTGACCATACCGACTATTGATATAGTTTGCTCCGCACTTAATTCTTGGGCTTAATGCATTCTCACTTATACGACGCCATGATGTCACGCAGACATTCAAGCCTTTCTTGTTATATTCTGCACTTGTACAACCTCTCGGAATTGGTGCAACAAACATATCTGTAGGTGTGTCACTCCCCCACGACCCAAAGCCGTCTACGAACAGTGTCTGTCTTACAGATAAATTCTCATTGTACTCATTCGCCCTTATCACATCTACAAGAGCCTTTTTCATTTCTTCCTTTGTGTAAAGGCAGTTAATCTGAATGAGCCTTGCAGAACGAAATAGCCTATCATAGTGATCGTCTAAACGAAAAGCATAAAGCTGCTTTTCTTCATCATTCCAATAGCAAGGTATTCCCTCAAACACATTTAATCCGAACTGAGCTGTTGGAGCGAGAATATTAATTTTTGCCTTATTGACATTCATAATCTCGCCTTTATACCAAATCAATCTATTTGCAACATCCATTTTCATATTTGAACCCTCACTTTATCATTCTACTTTTTCGGTACATTCTTCATCCGCTATATGTGCAATACGGATAATTTCTTCTTCCGCAAATTTTGCCGCCTCCATATCGCTCATATCATCGTTTTGCTTTTCTTCATAAATATCTTGTTTTTTGAAAACCTTAACAACCGTACCTAGCAGTATTTTTACATCCAGAATAATACCCTGCCTTTTAAATTCGTCAATATAAATATTGTCATATGTAACCTTCTCGTTCCAAGAATTTTCATTTCTGCCCTTTATCTGTGCAAGTCCCGTAATTCCGCCTCTGACCTCAAAGCGCTTTTTGTATTTATTATTCAGCGTTTCAAAATCTCCGAGTTCGTATGAAACACAAGGACGGGGACCTACTAGAGAAAGATCACCCCTGACTACATTCCAAAGCTGAGGCAACTCATCTAGGCTGGTATTGCGCAAAAAACAGCCTACCTTTGTGACACGGGGATCGTTCCTGTAATTAAACAAGCCCGCTCCCATGCTTTCAGCGTTGACCACCATTGATCGAAACTTATACATTTTGAAAAGCCTTCCGTTTTTTGTTCGTCTTTCTTGCGAAAACAAAATCGGGCCTTTGCTGTCGTGTTTAATAGCAACAGCAATAACAAACCACAACGGGAACAGAACTATTAGCGCAATGCTACATAGCAAAACATCGAAAAATCTTTTCAAAAATCGATTCAATGAATACCACATACTGTTCCCTCCCTTAAAAAACGAAAGTATGGAACAGGTCATCAAAAGTTTCTGTTCTTTTTATTAACTCCACTTTTCCTTCAGAAATATCCAGCACTGCAAAATTGGGCAAAATAAACGGTGGCTTCATAACAAGCGAATAGGATCCACAATTTCCAAATACTACGATGTCGCCAATACTTAATACTCCTGTATAATTTTTATATAATACATCGGCTTCAATACATGTATACCCTACTAAATCTGCATTCATAAGTTTCTGCTGCTCTTTGGAAGTAGAGAAAACCTGTATCGGAGGATTCACTCCCGACATACTTATATTTTTTTGGCTTCCCATAATAGAAACGATGCTTTTGTTTCTGACAGATTTAATTGTCTTAACGGTTCCTGCAAACCTCATGCAATCTCCCACCAATGCCGATCCAGGTTCAATCAGTAGCTGTGGTTTCTTTTCTTCATTTGCAAATCTTTCTGCAAATATCACAGCTACCGCCTTGGCATATTCAGAATAGCCCGGAATGCAAACATTGAATTGATCTTTCAGAGAATCATCCATTTTGCCAAACAAACCACCTCCCAGATCTATCCTTTCTGGTACGATATTCAAACGATCCAATAATTCTACCATGCCCTTCGCTCTAGCTGTCCAATAGTCAATTTGACGTTTTGCAAAATGGCACTGCAAGTTAATTAACCTTAAGTTCTTAGTATTAATCACAAAATCAAATGCATCCCAAAACGCTTTTTCATTTACATCAAATCCAAATCTTGAAATTACGCCATCTCTCACATCGAAATTGCAGCGGATTCCTAAAGAAAAAATTTTCTTAGGATATTTGTTCGCAATCATTCTAACTTGTTGACATTCCTCCGATGAATCTAGATTAACTGTCACACCCATTAGAAGATATTCTTCTAATTTATTTTGATTCTTTATTGGTCCATTCCAAATAATCATTTCAGGCTTTACACCAACTCGAATTGCCAGTTCTGCTTCCATTTCAGATACGACTTCGGCATAGCCGCCAAGTTCATTCACAATCCTGCATAACTTTGGTGTGTAGTTTGTTTTATATGAATAAGCGATGTTAAAGTGAGGATAAATACTCGAAAAAGTGCTTTTTAACTCTAAAAAATTATTTCTAAATTGCATGGAATCCAATAAATAAAACGCCTCTCCGTATTCCTCTCTAAGTTTTGACAAAGTATTTGTGTTTAATTCCATTCCTGCATTTCTCCCATTTAAGAACACCCGATAATATCTTTTACATTCTTTGAATAATGTTCTTTATTCCCTTTATATTCTCCGAGAAAAAGTCACTATGTACAGTAACTTCCTTCTCAAATTCACGAATCGCTTTAACACCATCTAAAAAAGTTTCACTTAGAATTCCCAAATGTTTAATCTTTTCCGTATTACAAAAACTTCGTGAAAGAATTGTGCATGAAGATCCAAGTCGATAATGTTCAATAATAATACGCTCTGCCGACAACTCACCTTTACCCAAAGCAGCAATACCACCAAATCCGAATGGTATTCCAGTCCTCTTAAATTTATAACATAGTTCCTCTACTGTACCATCACTGAGCAATTCGAACATAAATTTTTTCCCGTATCCCAAGCTAAGATCGTTAAGCCCAACAAATATTTCATCTAATCCATCTAAGCTTAATATATCATCTACTGCTAATACAGCTTCTGGTGTTTCAAGTAATGGCATTACTTTTACTCTACCATCTACAAGTTTAATAAATAACTCAACTTCCTTCACTGACTTAAAGTAAGGGAGCATCAAAATCTTGGCACCATTTTCTATTGCTGAATTTATCTCATCTTTCGACGAGGGATACTCTCCTGTTTTATCATGAATTGGATTAATTCTCACCAAAAGTTCTGCTGATGTAATCGAATTACTAATGATCTGAACATCTTCCAAGGTATGGTGATTTTGAACAGTGTCCATACCTCCTTGGCGAGCCGACTTACCTATATATTCCATATCAACAAAAATTCTATCTACTCCGGCTGTTTCAGCAATCTGGGCTATATCCGGTCTGTTTGTAATATACATTAATTTAAGTGCCATGATCTTACCTCTTCCATAATCCCCATCATTCTCTCTTGTGATTGTTCTCACATAATTGTCTATAATCTGTTATCCAAAGAATGACTGGGTCGTATCAAACTGCTCTTGATACTGCTGAATCCATTCCTCATTGTTCTCATAGGATGCCGGAGGAATACTCTTGTTTTTTAAGAAAAATTATATTTTTTTAAGCATAAACTACTCAAACACTTCTTACCTGATAAGTAGGTACAATCGCTTTAACTGCATCCCGTATCGCCTCTGAATCCATATTTGCCACCTCATACAGCCTATCCAACTGTTCCTCAAATTTCCTCATATCAAACTCAATCGGCTTTCCAATATGAATCAGCTTATTAGGCGTATCCTGCAGCCCTTCCTCATCCATCAAAAGTTCCTCATATAGCTTTTCCCCCGCCCTCAATCCGGTAAAGGTAATGGCAATATCTTCCCCTGGCTTATATCCCGAAAGCCTAATCAAATTCTTCGCCAAATCCAAAATTTTCACCGGCTCGCCCATATCCAGAATAAAGATCTCTCCCCCTCTGGCATAAGCCCCGGCCTGCAGTACCAGTGAAACTGCCTCTGGTATCGTCATAAAATACCGAATAATATCCGGATGTGTCACTGTCACCGGCCCTCCCTGTTCAATCTGCTTCTTAAACAGTGGAATTACCGACCCATTACTTCCCAGCACATTGCCAAACCTCACCGCTACAAAATCCGTCTTTGATTTGGTATTCATCATCTGAATCACCATCTCACACATCCGCTTGGAAGCCCCCATAATATTCGTTGGATTCACGGCCTTATCGGTAGATATCAGTACAAACCTTTTCGTCCCATACTTATCCGCCGCCTTCGCCGTTTTATATGTACCGAAGACATTATTTTTAATCGCTTCATTTGGACTCTCTTCCATCAAAGGCACATGCTTATGCGCCGCTGCATGGTAGACAATATCCGGATGATACTTTGCAAAAACTGTTTCCATCCTATGCGTATTTCTCACTGACCCAATCAGTACCACAAGATTCAATCCAGGAAATCTATCCTTCAGCTCCTGCTGCAGATCATAAGCATTATTTTCATACACATCAAAAACAATCAACTGCTTCGGCTGGTGCCCGGCAATCTGACGGCAAAGTTCACTCCCAATCGACCCTCCGCCTCCAGTTACCAGCACGACTTTCCCTTTGACATAATCTAAAATTTCATCCAGGTTCACCCGCACAGGTTCCCGTCCCAGAAGGTCTTCGATCTGCACTTCCCGCAGCCTTCCCACACTGACTTCTCCATTCAGCAACTGGTAAATTCCCGGCAAAATCTTTACTTTACATCCCGTTTCCCGGCAAATCTCAATAATCTCTTTCCTATCCTTTGCTGGTGCCGATGGCATGGCAATATAAATTTCATCCACCCCATATTTTTCCACCAATCTGGGAATATCTTCCCTCTTTCCGGCAATGGGAACTCCATTTAAGATTTTCCCAACCTTATTCTTATCATCATCCACAAAGCAGACCACCTGCCCTGGAGCATATTGACTGGTCGTCATTTCTTTTAAAATAACGGCTCCGCTTGTCCCTGCTCCTGCAATCAGTACCCGACTGCCCGCTTTTCTGCTTTTTCCGGGCAAACGCATACTGGTCAATATCCGATAAGAAAGCCTTACCAGCCCTTCACAGGCGCAGAGGGTAAAAAAAGAAAGCACATAATAACTTCTTGGCACCTTCAGTTCCAGCATCAGCATCCCTGCAATCTGAATCAAAGATGCCAGCCCGCAGGCACCAATAATATGCCCCGCTTCCCTCACCCCAGCCACACTCCACATCGTGGAATACATCCGGAAAAGAAAAAATATCACAAGTGTTGCCGCAAGGTAAAATGGCAGATAGGCAAGCACGGCCTCCACATATTCCATTGGAATTTTTCCAAAATTCATATCAAAGCGGATAAACAAACCCAAAAAAGATGCCAGGCCGACCGTGCAGATATCCACAGCCATTAAAACCAACATCCTCACCCGTTTATTTCCCGGCAGGTATTTTTCCAATCGACTGCTGCTCATCTTATGCCCTCTCCTCTATACAGAAGCTTTTGTTCCTTGTTATACTGTAGCTTTTGTCCCCCATCTTCATTTAAAACAATCCCCAGCACAAACGTCCTCTCTTCTCCCCAAAGCCTGTGACGAACCATGGCATAGCGCTTTTTAAACTGGTAACGCTCCACCTGCCCCTGGAAAACCTTTAACGGTTCGGACAGCTTACAGATATTTCCCTCTTCATCCTTCTGCACATAGGAAAGCCTAACCACATGCTCATCTCCGGAAATCTTTTTCAAAAACTGCCCATCCTCTCTCGTCATCGGCAAAATCGCAGCCTCACCACCTGCCATTGTCCGTGAATCTGCCAGAAACTTCTCCAAATGATGCAAAACTAAACGCTGCAAAACCTGCCTTCTTTCCGCCACGGTTTCTAAGGTTTCCAACCCTTCCCCCACATCTATTTCTGACTTTTCTTCCATTTCCCTGCAGGTCAGAAATACACATCCTGGAAATAAAGATTCCAGATGGACAATGCTCTTTTGCTGCTTCCTCCAAATCCTCTCCTGACGAATCACAAAACATTCTTCATACATCTGCGGCGGGAGAATGCGCTGAACCTCTTTTACCAGTTCCTCTTCCCTTCCCGCCCAGGTCTTTAACAGATACCACAACACCGGCATCCACTCTCCTCCCTGTGTAATACAACCAATGCTATTCTTATTTAAACTCATATCTTTTCAGGACAAAGCCGTACCTTGTCAGATAAACGATACCTTTCCGGCACCCGAATCGGCGCTTCCACCTTTCCGTACCAGAGTTCCCCGCTCAAATCCTCTTTTAAGACAATTCCAAAAAAAATCTCCTTTTCCTTCCCCAGAAACGGCATTCGCACAAGAGCATAGCGCTTTCCAAACCGACAGAGTACCATTCGGGAAATGCAGGATTTCATTGGCCCGGTTACCGAAAGGACATTTCCTTTCCCATCCGTTTTCAGATAGGAAAGCCCTATCACATGATTAACATCCATAATTTTCTTTAAAAATGCCTCTTCCTCTGCCTCAACCGGAAGAAAAAAATCATCATCACGCGCCATCATTTTTACCATGGCCGGAAGCTGTTTCAGACAAAAAAATAAAGCCCCCGGCTCCCTGGATGTAATAAACACATACCCGGGAAAGGCTCTCCTTACCTGCACCAGATTTTTCTGCTGCCTCCGCCAAAGCTGCTCATGATAGATAACAAAACATTCTCCATACAAATGCCTTGGAACAATCCTGCGAATCATTTCCACCAGCTTTTCTTCCTCACCAGTCCTTGTCTGCAGCACATACCACTGCATAACTCTCCTCCCTTTGCCATGTTGCCATGTCACCGTAAGCTACAATACAAACTACATCTATTGACCAAAAAAGGGCAGGCTTCGCCATATCCGGATAATTTTTCAATATTCCGAATAACACAGCTTGCCAATGGAAACCTGCCTCTCCACAGCCAATATAACCCCTTTCCAGAGAACGCAGCCTCAAGGCTCACCCTTCTCTTTCCCGGTTTTGTATAAACAAGCAGCCCAGTGTAACATAATATAGAATTGTGTTACACTGGGCTACGCCTGCAAACAGGTTAAAAACGCTGATAAATACAGGGTTTTCCGCCGATTTGACCAATGATTTTCAGATTTCTTCCTTTGTCTTTTTTCAAAAAATCTTAATTCATTTTTCCAGGAATTCTTAATCTATTTTTCCGAAAAAACCTTGCAATATAGCGAAAAGAGTGCTATTATTACGTGGTAACTCTCAGTGTAACACAATTCTATATTATGTTACACCCAAGTCTGATTTTTTCTTTTTTTACTTCAATTCCATTGCCTTTCTGCTTCAATTTGACTGTAAATATATTTAATTTTCCGCGCCGCAAAATTCATTTACCATCTCCATCCGATAAATAAATCTTGATAAAACGCAGTGAATAGACAATATCTGTTGTAACGTGTATTAAAAATATTGACATCTCTAATAAAACACGTTAAAATATCAACATAATTACACGAAATATCTTCAAAATAACAGAAAACTTCTAAATCAATCAACGAGGTGAAACCATGGCAAGAACCATAGGGCTTGGAATTCAAAGTTTTGAAAAAATCATTACCAACAACTATTTTTACGTCGATAAATCAAATTTTATCAAAGAATGGTGGTCAAATGGTGATGATGTGACATTAATTACACGCCCCAGAAGATTTGGAAAAACCCTTAACATGAATATGCTGGAACGTTTTTTTTCAATAAACTACAAAGATCAGGGCCATCTCTTTGAACATCTGTCCATATGGAAAGATGAAGAATACCGCCATCTCCAGGGAACCTATCCCGTAATTTTTATCAGCTTTGCCGATATCAAAGAAACTTCGATTTTCGGCGCAAAGAAGAAGATCTGCCAAATTATTGAAGCTTTATATAATCAATATGATTTTTTACCGGACAGCGGATATCTGAATGAAAAAGAAAAGGAACATTTTCAGCGGATATCCGTCGATATGAACGATTATGATACAACAAATGCCCTAAAAATGCTCTCTCTTTACCTTTCCCGCTATTATCAGAAAAATGTAATTATCCTGCTGGATGAATACGATACCCCGCTCCAGGAAGCTTACATTTCCGGGTATTGGCAAGAAGCTGTGGAATTTATCCGCAGCCTGTTTAATTCAACCTTTAAAACCAACCCCTATCTGGAACGGGCACTGATGACGGGAATTACAAGAATCAGTAAAGAATCCATTTTTTCCGATTTAAATAACTTAACTGTAGTCACCACAACATCTGACGCCTATGCAGACTGTTTTGGATTTACCCCTCAGGAAGTGCATAATGCCCTGGAAGAATACGGACTTTTAGACAATAAAGATAAGGTCCAAGACTGGTATGACGGATTTTGCTTTGGAAAACAAACCGGTATCTATAATCCATGGTCTATTATTAATTATTTAAAAATGCAGCGCTTTTCCACCTATTGGGCCAATACCAGCAGCAATGAGCTTGTGGGAAAACTGATCCAGGAGGGAAGTTCCTCCGTAAAAGAAGTTATGGAAGATTTGCTTAATGGCGGAAAACTCCGCACAGAAATCGATGAGCAAATGATATTTGCCCAATTAGATCATAATGAAAATGCCATATGGAGCCTTTTTCTGGCCAGCGGCTACCTGAAATTCATCAGTTATCAATCCGATGAAGAATGGGGGAAAGAAAGCTATGAATTGTCATTAACCAATAAAGAAGTACAGATTATGTTCCGAAAAATGATACATGACTGGTTTGGCCCGTCAATCCATGCATATAATGAATTTATTAAGGCATTACTTCAGGGAAATAAAAAAGAAATGAATGCTTACATGAATCGAATCGCCTTAACGGTATTCAGTTATTTTGATTCCGGGAAGCGCCCATCTGGATCTGAGCCCGAACGATTCTATCACGGTTTTGTCCTGGGCCTTATGGTAGAGCTTACCGATCGGTATATTATCACCTCCAATCGAGAAAGCGGATTAGGGCGATATGATGTAATGCTGAAACCCCGGAAAAATGAGGATAATGCAATTATTCTGGAATTCAAAGTCCATGACCCAGAAAACGAAAAAAATCTCCAGGAAACCATAGATGCCGCATTAAAGCAAATTAAAGATATGAATTATCAGGCCGCTTTAGTCGCTGAAGGAATTCCCGAAACACGGATTAAAAAGTATGGTTTCGCATTTGAGGGAAAAAAGGTGTTGATTGGGTAATACAGATAAGAAATGACAGTATGTATTGAATGTTGTACAATGAAAAATGTTAAAAAAGATAAACCGGCTTCTCAAAGATATTCAATGGAGCGGAAAGATTCCGCTCCTGCATTTTAAATGTTTTCCCATCACATGGTTTACACCCTTTATCTTTTTATTTTCGCTTAATCACCCCAACCACTTTTCCCAGCACACGAAATTGTTCCTGATTCACCATCATTGGCTCATATTCGTCATTTTCCGGAATTAGCAGCACAAAACTTCCCATGCTGCGAAACCGCTTTAGCGTTATGTTTCCATCCAGTTCCACGGCTGCAATCTGTCCATTTTCAACGATATTGACTTTTCTAAGAAGCACCAGATCTCCATGATGAATCCCCGCATTGATCATGGAATCGCCTTTTACGGTCAGAATAAAGGTTTCCGACGGAACACTCACCCATGCCGAAGGCAGCAAAAAGATTTCCTGTAATCCTTCCTGCATTTCAATCGGACACCCTGCGGCAATATCTGCAAATACCGGGCATTTCACAATCTCCTGACCTTTAAGACTTTTTTGTGCACCATCAAAAACAGCAATCACTTCATCCGGGCACTCCTCATCCTGCCAAAAAACATACTGCCGATTTTTCACCAAATCAACAAATCGGTATTCCTGAATACTGACAGGCAGCATGGAATGATCAAACACCGGAATGTCCTCTAATGCATCTTTGTCCCGCCCGATAACCTCCAGGGAATTTCCGTCAGTAACTATGCCGTAACAAACCTCCTCTACCACCGCCATATAGGATTTTAACTGCTCTTTGGCCTCGTCAATTCCTGCCTGATAACGCTTGGTTTCTGCCAAAATATAAGGAATCTTCTGATTGTTCCGGTAAATATACACAACCACATCGGCAAAGCCCACCTGAGAAAACACCTGCACCCGATACTCTATTCCCAGTAAATCCATGGGATAATGATAGGTTTCCATTAGTTCCCTTAACAGCCATTGACGAATCTTTTCTTCCTTGCCGTAAATATCTGTGATTTTATCCGAAAAAAGATAATTTCTCAGGGGAACATCCGAAAAAATACTGAATCCTGCACCATCCTTTACCTTTAAGAACCGGGAACCTATAGCAGAAATAAACCGGGAGGGCTTCCCATGGCAACTCATGTACAGACGCTCTGTCGCCCTTGTCATCCCCACATAAAATAATTTACGCTCCATGGTTTCCTCGTAATTCGCATCGTCATTCTCCTGCAAAAGCCGCTGGTTCGGCAGCAGGGTATCGGTAAGTCCCACCAGAATAACCACCTTAAATTCCAGCCCTTTAATCGAATGCATCGTCAGCAGCTTCATGGTATTTTTTCCAAAATCAATCTCTTCCTGACTGGAACAAAGCGTAGTTTCTATCTCATTTTGAAAGTCCATCTGGAACTGTTCTAATACCTTTCTGGTTCTGGCAACTACGGCAATTTCCCTTGGCGAATAATGTTTTAATAATTTCTCTTTAATCAGCTTTTTCGTTCCCAGAATTTCCTCTTCTATCGTAAAAAAACAGCGAAATACCGGATAACTTCCCTGTCGGTCAATTAACGAAGGCTTAACAAAATTGTCATCACCAACTATCTCCTTATCCTCCTGAATCAAGCTGTAAGCAGCCTCTGCTATCTGTGTTGTCGTCCGGTAATTTTTCGCCAGAGAATTACTTTTCCCTGTCATATCCAGTCCAATACTGGTAAAACTCCTTCCCTTGACCAGCCAGGATGTAGGATAAATGCTCTGTGCAGTATCCGCCACGAACATAATGCTGCTGTAGTCCTTTCCGGCATCATACATCTGCATCAGACATTCTAACTGCACCCTGGATAAATCCTGACTCTCATCAATAATAATATGTGTATACTGCTCCGGTCGGTGTGTCTTTAAATACCGCAGAGCATAAAGAGCCGCATCCTGAAAATCACACAGCCCCTGTACATATAAAGCCCTGGTATACATCACCATCAGTTCATAAATCGCCTGCCTGGTTGGGCTGTTCTTCATCAGCTTCTGCGGCCCTTCCACCCCTTTCGCACCGGTACGCCCCAGCCTGTCTGCCGTCTGATAGACCTGAAGTTCTGTATAATTACACGCCTTAATCCATGCAATCTCTTTCTTTAAAAATCCCAGAAAACGGATATTCAGGATATTGACATCACTAAACTTTTTCTTCAATGTGCAGATACAGTCCTTCAAAATCGCAGACTCCTGTTCCGCCCGTGCATAGGTTAATTTCTTCTTATTTTCTTTGCCGTACATAAGGAAAAAATGATAGAGCAGCTTATCAATATTGGTAATTTTTACCTGCTTATTTTTATCTCCTGCATCAAATAAATGATACTGCTCTTCCTCATCAATCTGACCATAAATATATTCAATATAGTAGGTCAGGCTTTTATTAAAGGTGACCATAAGAATTTTATCCTGAGGAGTAAAACAATAATTATGCAGTAAAAAAGAAACCCGATGTACAGCCACCGTCGTTTTTCCCGAACCTGCCACCCCTTTTACCATAGACTGCCCCATAACCATACTCTGGATCAGCTTTTTCTGCTCCATATTTAACTGCATAGCCTTTTCCTCCGTACCTTCGTGCATCTTATCTGTGTTATCTGTGTTTTCCCAAAATATTCAGAATATTTTTCCTGCTGCTCCTGACTTTTTTATAGACAGTTTAACAAATATTACTTAAGATGGCAAGGATTTTGTAAATTCATGAAAGCTATTCATGAAAGCTTTCACTATCCCTATTTACTTGCCAGACATGTTTTGTTATACTAAATGCAAAGAGAAAAGATGTGAACCGGTGAAAAAAACGATTGGGATCGGTTATCAGGATTTTAAAGAAATGCGGATGGAAAATATATTTTATACCGATAAGACGCCCTTTATTCAGGAATGGTGGGAAGCATCGGATAAGGTAACATTAATTACCCGTCCAAGAAGGTTCGGAAAAACATTGAATATGAGTATGCTGGAGAAGTTTTTCTCTGTCCGCTACGCAGGACGGAAGGATTTATTTCAGGGACTTGCAATATGGAAAGATGGTAAGCAGGTAATAACCCGTATGTTGACAAAAAGCATCACCCGTTTGTAGAAAGACGGTGATGCTCAACTTATTATTTGACGATATTTGATTTCAGATTATCTGGCAGAGTTGGATTACTGTTTCGGTAATGCTGTATATAACTGCACTGGCCTCGGCTCCTCACCGTTTTGATTGGAAAGAACAAAAGCCGTGCCTTAAAACCTGATATAATACAAGATAACCCGTTTCATATAACAAATATCATTTTCCATGTTATCCTAATAGCATCTGCATCACGCTTTAAGGCACTGATTACAATTATAAAGCACTGATTACAATTATAAACAAAAGTTCTCTGTTCTCTCAGTCACCAGCTTTTAAATTTAATCACAAATACAAACAATAATTAACCTACAACGTTTTTTACATGGGAAGTTTTACATGCATTACATTCATTACATTTCCTGAAACCGGTATCCGTTTTCCAACATCCGCTTTTCCAGTTCTGGTACAGTAATATTCAGTCGTTTCGCGGCCCGTTCCAAAGTAATATCTCCATCTTGTACCATAGAACATAATTCTTTGACCCGCCCCTCCTCAATACCTAATGTCCTTCCTTCAGTAATACCTAATGTCCTTCCTTCGGTAATACCTAATATCCTTCCTTCGGTAATACCTAATGTCCTTCCTTCGGTAATACCCAATGTCCTTCCTTCGGTAATACCCAATGTCCTTCCTTCTTCTATAAACCGTTCCGAAGCTAACTGCAATATCTTTCCGCCCATAATCGCACCGATCCTTTC
>VSOC01000097.1:12056-14238 GCA_009774615.1 Lachnospiraceae bacterium | reverse complement strand
GCTATAAAGTTCGTTGGTAGCTACGCCTATGTGGACTTTCACCACAGAACACGGGCATGCCCGTCATACAATAAAAACTAATTATTTTCATAATTATTCCTTCCTTACTGCGCTCATGTACTGAATCAGAATATCAAACATTTCTTTTAAACCAACATGAGGCTCCCAACCTAAATTTCTCAGCTTTTCTGTGCTTAGATTCATCTTCAGTGTTGGCGCATATCCATGATGATTAGATTCGTTTTCCTCAATCAAAACGTTTATTCTACCATCTGCACATTCATTTGCTACTAAATTAGCCATTTCATAAATGCTGCAATAAGTTTCTTCATTTGCCGCATTATAAGCTTCCCCATCTGCGCCTTTTTCCAACACAGTATAAATAGCACTAACCGCATCATCAAGATAAAGATATGATCTCTTAGTTTCTCCTTTGGTATGAAGAATAATGTCTTTTCCTTCAATCACACTTCTTGCAAACTGTGCAAAAACTCGGTTGTCATCATATTTAACTCCTGCTCCTATAGTCTGCGTCAAACGTACAGCATTTATTGGCACATTGTATTGGCTCATGTATGAACAGCAGAGTATTTCACATGCCCTCTTGCTTTCCGGGTAGCTTGAGCGAACACTCATCATATCAAGATTTGTTGCATGTGTTTCTGTCACTTTCTCATCCGTATGCGGATGCCCGTAAATCTCCATCGAGGAAAGATATACATATTTCTTCACATTATTAAACCTGGCAAACTCCAGCGTTCTTAATGTTCCTTGATAGTTTTCATTAATAATGCCAACCGGATCATTTACAAAGGCTGTGCTGGATGTGTTGGCAGCAGCATGAATAAGATAATCTACTTTGCGATTTTCCAAAGAAATACCCATTATATCTGATTCAAGGAATTCAATACCACTTTCTGCATCAAATAGTTTTTTTGCTTTATCTATATTCCGCACAGATGCAATAACCTTCATCTTCTTTGCCAATGCTTCTTTAACTAACGCCTGACCGATCAGTCCAGTAGCCCCAGTAATAAAAATGGTTTTTCCCCATAAAATTCTGCTCATATTCTGCTCTCCTGTAAAATTCAATTTATCTTGTTAAAAATATATTCGGAAACTGTTTCTGATGCTTTTCCAGTTTCCCTAAGACCTGTTTTATCTACAAAAGCGTCCCATCTCATCTGATAATCATGCTCATCAAACTCCAGTATTATTTTTTTCAATTCTTCATTATTTGTAGCATTCGGAAATGGCAATTCCCTGACTTTATAATACGCACCTCTGCCATCCTCATAGACCTCTAAATCAGTTGTATAAGTAAAGCAAGGAAGCTTATGAATTGCCGCGTCGAAAATGCAGCTGGAATAATCACTAACCATACAGTCACAGGAAAGAATCAGGTCTTGAATATCCGGATAAGCGGTAACATTTACTGCCATAGTATCAGTCAAAACTGCGCTCCTTTCCATAATAGGATGCCAACGAATCATAATTGACCAAGTGCCACCAAATCTTTTTTCTAAAGTTGCCTTCAATGCAGGATACTCAATATTATAAGGAGAAAGGTCTATTTCCTGCCCATTCTCATATCCATCTCTAAAAGTTGGAGCATAGAGCAATATATGATTTTTTACAGGAATATTGTAGAGTGAACAAATCTTCTCTTTTTGTGAAAACCCATGAATTAATTTATCATTCTCTGGATAACCGCATTTGATAATTTCTCCATTATACGCAAATGCACTCCTATATATATGAGAAAGATGATCCGAATTGCTGATAAAAACATCAGCAAGCTTCACTGTGGATTGCATCTTCTTTACCTGATAGCGATCGTTGCTAAATTCTTCGGAATCCATTCCTATTTTCTTGATTCCCAAACCACCATGCCATGTTTCAACAAATATCTGTTTTTTTCTTTTCCTTGCAACACCGTATAAAAAATGTGAATCTATCCAAACCTTTGATGTAATGTAATAATAGTATTTTGTAATAGAACCAGCAAAGCCGAACCCATCAACAGCCTTTATATAATCTGGCACCGTGTATACAGATTTATTATCTTTTATCCAAATAAGTTTCCATTCTGGATGCCCTTTATGAATTTGCTCTATTATATATTTAGGATTTCCACCATACTTTCTTCCGGAAAATGATGATGCAACTACTCTGTTTTTTA
>VSOC01000097.1:0-12046 GCA_009774615.1 Lachnospiraceae bacterium | reverse complement strand
ATATTATATATACCAGCAAAAAAAACACTCTTTGCATATAGAAAAAAGAATCTGCTATAAAATTATATAATCTGGTTTTCTTTATTGCTTTTAATCTTCTCTTTATCGACATCATCACCCGAATATCTGTGAATTCTCACGTGCATCAACAATAGCCCTAAAAATATAAAAATCTGATGGGGTTGTTATTTTTATATTTTCTGGGTTCCCTTCAACGGAAAAAACTTTATATCCTTGGCTTTGCATTAGGTAAGCACAATCAATACAATCCTCGATCCCTTCCCGCATCGCCCTCTCATGTGCATCAAGGAGTTCCCCGAGATAGAAGCACTGTGGGGCTTTAGCCAGTTGACATCTGCTGCGGTCTAATATTTCTCCTATTATTCCTGCTTCATTTTTTACTGCCACAGTTTCAGATGCAGCAGAAACAGTTATTGCAGAACCGTTTTTTTTAACACATTCAATATCTGCAAGAATTGTTTCCTGATCAATCAGGGGTCTTACACCATCATGCATCAGAATAATTGCGTCTGTATCATATAATTCATGAACCCTTATCAAACCCTTATAGCGAGATTGAAAACCGGTAGACCCCCCTGGAATTACATCAATAACCTTAGTCAATCCGAACTTTTTAATCAGTTTCCAACAATAGTCAATCCATTCTTTCAAACATACAACGACAATCCCATTGATTTCATCTGTATTCTCAAACTGTTCAAGTGTATAGATAATAATTGGTTTACCATGCAATTCCAAAAACTGTTTAGGTTTTGTCCTGCTCTGCATTCTCTGACCTGTACCGCCAGCAAAAATAACAGCTATATTCATTTTTCTTCGATTCCTTTCAAATAGTATATTCCTCTATACTTCTTATATGGTTGCTTCAAATTCCCATAAACAAGATGTGTTTTTGGAACTCGTTTTTCCAATGGCGGCAGTTGCATGTAATCTCCGAAGACAGATTTCAAATAAGCATCATATCCTTTCATCAAGGGCATTTTATAGCCTTCAAAATCCACCTCAATGGTTGTAGCAAAATCTTCCAAAGGATGCTTTTCAACCATACCATATAGCTCTCCAATAAGTTCTGTTATATTCTTATTGGAATAAAATCCATACCTAGTCATCCGCTTTTCCGAGGAAATCCATATGGTATCTCTTATCCACTTGCTGCGGAATATACCAAGAACGATTTTAGTTGCACAATATATTTTTTTGTTTTTATTTTCAGGTAATCGTTGAACATTAAATACTGCAAATTTAAGGGCATTATAAAGCTGGAAAAATCTTCTGAAATTTGAATCTGGACATCCATCAAGTGGAATAACATCTATCATTACACCTTGGGGAACATCGTTATTTTCGTTGCGTTCCTCTATCCATGTTGTATTTACATCAACGATGCTTGCTGCATGGTGGTGATAATTCACATTACGGGAGCTACGAATAAACACATATCTTGATGTATCAGCTACCTCTGTCCAAATTCTAGTAAGTTTCTCATAATCCGGTCGAGGCATAAAAACATCAATATCATCATCCCATGGAATAAAACCCTTATGGCGAAGTGCTCCTATTGCAGTGCCTCCTGCAAGATAAAAAGTAAGTTTATTCTCATCACATATCTTTTTGAAATACACAAGTATTTCCAAGCACTTCTTTTGGAGGTTTCTAAGCCCCCCCTCACCTAGATCATTCATTGAAAAATACTCTTGCGTCATATGGACTAACCTTCCTTATTCTTCTGTTCGTTTAATGCTCTCCCTAAAATCCACAATACAATATTCAAAGTTATAATCATTGGATATTGGCAAATCATAGTAATCGTTGATAAATGCCCTTTGCATATTTTTATTCCATTTTATCCCCCAAGGGATTATAAAGTTAAAAACCCCTGTAAAAAACACTTTATGTCTATTTACCTTTGCAATTTCTTTCACTAAATCAGAAGTGCTGACCAGTTCTTTATTTTGCGGGGTAAAAATCCCTCCAGCCTCATCATCAATCATCCGTCGTACAAATTCACATAAATTATCAATGTAAATCATGCTTTTTTTATTTTTATATGTAGGGAATATTGGTGTTTTTTTTGCAATTTTACTTATCACATGATAGTTCCCCTTACATCCATTGCCATACACAAACGGCGGTCGGATATAGGCTATAATAAAATTTTTATCTTCTAATTTTCTAAGTCCAATTTCTCCCTGTAATTTACTATCGCCATAAAAGCTGGTAGGATTTTCTGTGTTCTTATCTGTAATTCTTTCACAATTATCCCCATATACATTCATTGAACTAAAATAAACAAAGTGCTTAACACCTTGTTCCTTTGCATATTTCCCGATTTCAATCGTTAAATCTCTATTCACCCGATAAAATAGGGATTTCATACTTTTCGGTATCTTATTGATATGGGCAATTCCTGCCAAATGAACAACGGTAGTAAATCTGGAAAAATCGGTTTTCTTCCATTCGTTATTTCGTGGTGATACAATCTCCGTGTAATATAATTCAGGACTTTTTTTTAGCCAGCGATTCAATGCTTCCCCAATGTAACTTTCTTTTCCAATAATCAGCACATTATGCATTACAATATCCTGCCTTTAATATCCATATTTTTTCTGTATTCACTTAAATGCATTCTTTCACATTTCCCATAATCCGTCCTAACTCTGTCAACCAATATCATCAATGTCCTAAGGATGATCTTCACATCCAATAAAAAAGAAACATGGTTTGCATAGTACACATCATAGGCAAACTGTTCTTCCCAGGTTGTCATTACTTTTCCAGAAAGGTCGTCACTGGGAATTAATCCTCCGCGAACCTTATGCCTTACTCTTTCCTTAGGAAGAAAATAAGGCTTATAATATACCGGCAATGGTCTTGGACCGACAAATGACATATCCCCGGCTAATATCGAAAAAAGCTCCGGCAGTTCATCGACCGAAAGCGAGCGCAGAAGTTTTCCGGCTTTCGTCAATCGTTTTTGTTCCGGCAGAAGCTTCCCGTTTTTATCCTTTGCATTTGTCATTGAGCGAAACTTATACAGACGGAATACCTTTTCATCCTTTCCCATTCGCTCCTGTGAAAATAAAACAGGAAAACCCATGGTAATACAGACAACTGCAGCTACAATTAAAAAAACGGGACTTAAACAGATAATTGCAGCTAACGACAGTATAATATCCAACATACGTTTTACATATCGGTTATAAATCATTTTCAACATTCCTATCCTTATATTTAGCCTTTATCTTGAGTTCTTATCTTTAGTGCTTATATTATTATATTGTATAAGGAATAACCCAGACGATGGATAAAATCACAATGACAAGTACGCCCAGCCAGGGCGCAAATTTCATATAGTTTAAGGTTTTTTTCATTTCCATCGGCAGCTTTTCTTCCTCTGGCACGATAAATAATTTCTCCCTGGCAGCTTTTTCTTCTTCCGATACCTGGGTAAACGCTGAACCGATGACGATGCCAATAATGTTAAGCAAAATTCCTATAACTACAGGATCAAAAATTGCCGGAAGTGTGATTCCAGCGATATTGGTATACATCTTAAAAATAAAGCATCCGCAAAAACCTGCCAGCATCCCAATAAAAGCCCCTGTCTTCGTAACCCGTTTTGACAGCACGCTTACCAATGCTATAGGCATCCATGCACTTGCAACAATAGCGCCGCCAAAATACATAATCCAAAAAATCTGCGGCGGATTCAATACGGCAAGCAGCAAAACAATTATGCTTACTGCAAGCATTGATACCTGTCCGGTTTTAATTGAATTTCCTTTTCCCCTATGTATATCATTTGCCACAGATGAACCTATCAAGGATAAAAAGGTGGTTGCAGAAGAAATTCCTGCTGCCAGCACTCCCGTCAGGAGAAAAACCCCAAGAGCGGTTGGCAGAATATTCATCGATGCCCATATTAAAACATGGGAAGCACTTTCCAGCTCCGGGTGATAGAGATTAACCGTAACAGCTCCCATACCGACCAATAACTGCAATGCAAAAATACCAAATGCAGAATACAGAGAAGATCTTACGACGGTATGTTCATTTTTTGCCATCAAATACCGGCTGGACTGCCATGGTCCTACCATACAAACCGACAGCCACACAATACCATATACAATCCCCCAGATAATATTTTCAACCCCTGTAGGATACATATAATCCAGATTTCCGCTCCAAGCCAAAAGCCCCTTTACTTCAAAGTTTTTCAGCTGTTCTACAACCGAATACCAGCCGCCGCTTTTACCGGTAATAACCAACACAGCGAAAATTAATGCACCGGTAAATACGGCAAACATCAGTGTATCGGTGATCAATACACCTCGGGAACCGGAAATAATGGATACAAAACTAAAGACAATAACTGCAGCGGTGATACAGAAATTATAATTAAGCCCTGTCACCACATACATCAATGTACCCACGCCCTGGACAACGGACAGTAAATAAACCGTCATTGTAATTATGGATGTAATTGTAGCTAACTTTCTCACTTTTTCAGAACAGAAGCGCTGTCCGAAAAAATCCGGAATTGTAAAAACCTTTGATCTCCTAAGATACCTTCCAAAGAATACTGCGCCCAGGATGTATCCCACAACCTGCATTGTCGCCAGAATGGTCATTGGTGAAAAAAGCCCGCAATAATACTCTCCTGCATCCCCCATAAACATTCCTGTACTGACGTAAGAAGCAATCATGGAACCAACAATCAAAAGAACCGGAGCGTTTCTTCCTGCCACATAAAAATCATTGGCATCTTTTACTTTTTTACTGACGCAATATCCGATAATTAAATAGATAACAAAAGAAATTGCCATTCCAATGACATATACATTCATTTCGTTTCATCTCCACGATATTCTTTCCGGATATTTCTGTAGCTCAAATATCCGCCAATAAATATCCACCCGCCTAAAAACAAGATAATTATCAATTCCATAATTCGTTCACCTTTTCCCTTGCCGTATTTTTTCTCAACACGCATTTTCGTATACTTGTACCAGAGAAAAGAAAAAAAGGGACGAATATCTTTTCTTCCCCGATACAGCTTTGCATTCGCCTTCTTATACTGTTTCATCCATTCCCGGCGTGAAATCCTTCCTGTTTTTACTCTGACATCATAATCAAAACATTCTGCCATCGTAGTAAATCCATCTGGAATTTCTTTATAGCATCCATTGACAATCTTTCCCTCAAGCATCGATGCACACCACAGTGTGGCTGACGGCATCCCTGCTACGGTTGTTGTCCATCCATTGGCTGTATTCCGGAAATTAATTTCCAGAAAATACAGTTTTTTATCCGCTCCAACGATAAATTCAAATTCAAAAATTCCCTCAAATCCAATTTCAGCAAGCATCCTGGATGCCTTTGCTGTAAAGGATTTATCATGGACATTTTTGTTTCTCCAAAATGGTGCATATTTATCTTTTAGATGATAGACCTCATTATTCTGCACGCTAAAAAATACATTTTTTCCATGGTTTACACTAAATCCCTCATAGGATTGCTCGTCCGTTTTTTCTATATACTGCTGTAATAAAATCTTTTCACTTTTTATCTTTTTAAAGGCTTCACACAAATCTTCTTCATTTCGGCAAATAAATACAATATTTTTCCATTCCGCACCAAATGAATGGGTTGCTTTTGTAATAATCGGATACTCCAAATCTTCGGGAATTTCGCCGGGACTTACCTTCCACGTTCGGGGAACATTAAATCCATGCTTTAAGGCAAGATGATTTAGCACATCTTTATTCATAAATTGCCGGATACGTCCATTTTCCCCTGCATTATAGAAATAAAAATAGTCCTTTAATTCATTATAATGCATATCAAGCAGGGAAACCGTCACATCATCTCCCGTTAAAATAAATGATTTCTCGGTTTTGCTCACAGCATATTTTGAAAGGATGAGCTTGAGTCCATCTTCCGGACTGTCAACAAAATGTTTAATCTTAACATATCTGCTCTTTGATACTAGTTTAGGCTCCCCTTTTACCACCACAACAATGGGTTTTATATGTGCTTCACCCAGGGTTCTTACAATTCCCAGTGGATTATAATGATCTTTGCTGACAAACACAATATACCTGCGGATAAACTTCACCTTCCTTCTATTTTTTTCTTTTTCTTTTTTTGATTTTACCATGCAATCAAATTTTCCTGTTCATCGGTAAATATTTCCATATAGCACCGTTTTAAGTGTGTCCCATAGCTTACCTTAACCTCTGGCAGTTCTTCTCCAAGAAGCTGTTTAATTCTTAGATAGGGCAGATTAAGACCGCCAGCGGCAAATATAGATATTGTTGCATCTATCCTTGGATTAATTTCTAAAAGCTGTACTTTTCCTTCGCCGTCAAATTTAAAATCAAATCCAAGATTTCCATCGAGTTTAAGTGTTTCCACAAGCTGCGCTGCTATTTTCTCTGCTCTTTCATTGCGCTCTAAAACCGAAGTTTGTGCTATGCTCATAAGCATTTCCGGATTTCTCCGACCTGCGGTATATAAAACCTTTCCGTCTTCTGCCAAAAGGTCAATATCATATTCATCTCCCGGCAGATACTCCATAAGCATTAATTCCGGGAACACTCCTTTTCCCAATATTTTTTCTGCATCGAGCAGGATCGCTTTCATATCTTCATAGGAAACATAAACCGAAGTTGGCTTTTCACAGGCAAAAAGCGCATACTTTGATTTGCTTTCATCAATTACTCTTACACCTCTTGCCCCGCTGCTTTCCGGCAGCTTAACGACCACCGGTTTATACGGGTATCCAAGAGCAAATAAGCCATGCTGAAATTCATCAAATGTATGTACCGTAAAAAATTCAGGAGTTTCTATCTCATGTTCCTTCATAAATTCAAATAAACGACATTTGTTATTTGCAATGTTGATGTTAAGGTTCCTTGTCATGGAAACCATTGTCCCGATTTGTTCAAATTGATGTAAATTCTTTAAATATACCGGCAGCTCAGCGGACATTTGCGGCAGCAGAATATCTACCTTTTCTTTGCTGCAAATCCCAAGAATTTCCTCTGCATAGTGAGCATCTAAAGCCGATGGAATCGGATAAAATCGATCAACCAGATATTGACTGCTTGGGTCATTGACCATATCTCCTCCGATAATTCTGATTTCTCTCTCCCCATTTTTTTTAAGACATTTAATAATTCCTGGTGCAAACGCTGAACCGCAGGCAGTAAGGAACACGGTAATTGGTTTCATTTATCCCTCCGCTAAATCATGTTGTTCTTATTCTTCATTTAGACAGGCAGACAAATCATGTTCTTCCTGTCTTTTATTCACACAGGCTGGCAAATTATATTGTTTTTATTCTTAGTTCATACAGACACGCCTTCATCCGAAAAAATGTAAGGAAGGAAAATATTTTCCATTGTCTGTGCCCGTTTAATACAGGTAATTCTCCCGTTTTCCTGCATATAAACAGGAATATCCGGATGAATAAACGGCGGTTTTTCTACGATAGAATATCCTCCTGTATTCCCCACCTCTAAAATATCTCCAATCCCTAATTTCCCGGAATAATCCTGATAAATAACATCCTGCTCCAGACAGGTATAGCCAACCAGATCAACAGAATCATAATGCTGTTCATTTCCGGCATGGTTAATTTTAACAATCGGCACCTTTTTCAAAGCACATAATTCACCGATATTTTGATAACTGCAATCCATCAGCGCAAAATATTTATTGCGTATGGTTTTAATATCCAGCACTTTAGTAAACAGGGAAAAATAGGCAGAAATTAATGTCGTTCCAGGTTCAGTAAATAATATTGGCTTTTTCTTTCTTTGACGGTAATGTTTTTCCATTGCCCCTGCTACGATTTCGGCATAGTCCTGGTAAGATGGAATATTTGTAAACTGCTTTTTTAAGTCATTGCCGAGTTTGCCAAACATCCCGCTTCCAATATCGATATAGTCAAGATGATTTTGCTGAAGCATTTCCATCCGGTCTGCAATATCTAATATAACAGCAATTCTTCTCTCCCATGCCTGTCTATCACGTGCTCTGCTGATATGAAAATGTAATCCGCGAACATTCACCGAATGTTTTTTTAACTGGGCAAGAGCATTTTCTAAATCACCATTAAATGCATCAATTCCAAAACGTGAATGAAGCCCGTTTCCAATATCAAAATTAACCCGGATGCCCACAAAAATCGTTCGGTCTTTAACCTTATCTGCCAGAGCACACACACGTTCCACTTCACGGAAATGATCGATATTTAATAATCCATTGCCAAGAATACATTCCTCCAGACAGGCTTCTTTTCCCGGTCCGTTATAGACAATCCGATCCGCCGGAAACCCTATCTTTCTGGCAAGCCGATACTCCATATCCGATACGACTTCTGCATATCCATTTAATTTTAAAATGATTCTGCAAACTGCCGGAGTATAGTTGGTTTTAAAGGAATAGGCAATCTGATAATCCGGATATATTGCCCGAAAACAGGATAATAAATCATGATAATTGGCAATAAATTCATCCGCAAAAAAAAGATAATAGGGTGTTGGTAAATTCATTTTATTCACTCCTGAACACAGATTCAAACGCCTCTGCATAAGCACATCCTGCCTGCGCTCCTCTTGAAGCTGCCAATCCGGTTAATGCTTCCACACTTCTTGGATGCGGATAGGGGCGCATTACCCCTGTATAAGCAGATAAGGCTTCCAGCTTTTTTTCTACTCCTGATTTTCCAATTTCCACAAATTTATTCGGCGTAAAACGGTTTTCGGCAGAGTTTAAACTCCATTCCGTGCTGCTTGGTACTTCCATGTAAGACAATTCTCTAAGCTGCGGTATGCCTTCTTTCCTCTGAAAAAGGCGGCAGGCGGCAACTGCTGCTCGGCTTGTTTCCTGGTGATCAATATTGGTATCACTGGGATGATGCGTAAAAATCACTTCTGCCTGCCAGTCCTCAATACATTGTTCAATGTACTGGACAAGCTCCAGGTGAGGAACGGTATTCATCTTAATATTGGGAAAATCCGCATGATAAACCTTCTCCACACCCATAATTGACATCGCTTTTTCTTCATCTTCCGACAATGTAGCCGACCGATTATTCCTGGCTGCCGCATGACCGGACATAATTGCCACCGCTACTTTATTTCCCTGCATTATCAGTTTAAAAATCGTTGCTCCTGCCCCAAGTACCTCATCATCGGGATGGGCAACAACAATTAAATAATTCATCACACTGTTCCTTTCCAAGCGTTTTTTATTGAATTACTTTAAATCTTTGATTGATAGATTGGCACAATTTAATTCTTTGCCTGCTATTTTGGTATACTCTAATTCTTTGGCTGATAAGTTGGTACAATCTTCTTCACTTCCCCTCGTATCATCTCCGAATCCAGATTTGCTACCTCATACAGTCTGTCCAGTTGTTCACTGAACTCCTTCGTATCGAATGCAATCGGCTTTCCTATATGAATCAGCTTATTCGGCGTATCCTGCATCCCTTCTTCATCCATCAAAAGTTCTTCATACAGCTTTTCTCCAGGTCTTAACCCCGTAAAGGTTATGGCAATATCCTCCCCCGGCTTATATCCGGAAAGCCTTATCAGATTCTTTGCCAAATCCAAAATCTTTACCGGCTCACCCATATCCAGGATGAAAATTTCCCCGCCTTTTGCATAAGCTCCTGCCTGCAAAACCAGAGAAACTGCCTCCGGTATGGTCATAAAATAGCGAATAATGTCCGGATGCGTCACTGTCACCGGCCCACCCTGTTCAATCTGCTTTTTAAACAAGGGAATCACCGACCCATTGCTCCCCAGCACATTGCCAAACCGCACTGCCACAAAATCGGTCTTTGATTTGGCATTCATCATCTGAATCACCATCTCGCACATACGTTTGGAAGCTCCCATAATATTTGTCGGGTTCACTGCTTTATCGGTTGAAATCAATACAAATCGCTTTGCCCCATACTTATCCGCAGCCTTCGCCGTCTTGTATGTACCAAAAACATTATTCTTAATTGCCTCGTTCGGGCTGTCCTCCATTAAGGGCACATGCTTATGCGCTGCCGCATGGTACACAATCTCCGGTCGATATTTCTCAAACACGGATTCTATCCTGTGTGTATTCCTCACCGAACCAATTAAAACCACAAGATGCAGCTTTGGGAACTTATCCTTTAATTCCTGCTGTAAATCATAGGCATTATTTTCATACACATCAAACACAATCAGGGTTTTCGGCTGATGCCCGGCAATCTGGCGGCAGAGTTCACTTCCTATCGATCCTCCGCCCCCGGTCACCAACACCACTTTTCCATGGACATAATCAAGAATCTCGTCGATATTTACCCGCACAGGTTCCCGCCCTAAAAGGTCTTCAATTTCCACCTCACGCAGTTTCCCCACACTGACTTCCCCGTTAAGAAGCTGATAAATCCCAGGCAGAATTTTCACCCTGCACCCGGTTTCCCGGCAAATCTCAATAATTTCTTTCCTGTCCTTCGCCGGTGCTGACGGCATAGCAATATAAATCTCATCCACCTTATACTTTTCCACCAGCCCGGGGATATCTTCCCTCTTTCCGGCAATGGGTACTCCGTTTAAAATCTTCCCCACCTTATTCTTATCATCATCCACAAAACAGACCACATGCCCCTGCGCGTACTGGCTGGTCAGCATTTCTTTTAAAATCACTGCCCCGCTTGTCCCAGCTCCTGCAATCAGCACCCGCCTGTCCGATGCTTTAATACTTCCGGGAAGCCGAATACTGGTAAATATCCGATAAGACAGCCGAATAAGCCCTTCACAGGCACACAGAGCAAAAAAGGAAAGCACATAATAACTTCTTGGCACTTTCATCTCCAGCATCAGCATTCCTGCAATCTGAATCAATGACACCAGACCGCAGGCTCCGATAATATGCCCCGCTTCTCTCACACCCGCTACACTCCACATCGTGGAATACATCCGGAAAAGAAAGAATACTATAAGCGTTGCCGCCAGGTAAAACGGCAGATAAGAAAGCACCGGCTCTACATATTCCATCGGAATTCTTTCCAGGTTCATATCAAAGCGGATAAACAACCCCAAAAAGGAAGCCAGACAAACCGTGCAGATATCCGCAGCCATGAAAACCAACATTCTCACCCGTTTATTTCCCGGCAGATATTTTTCCAAACGACTGCTGCTCATCTTACGCCATCTCCTCTGTACCAAAGCTTCTGTCCCACATTATACGAAAGCCGTTCTCCTCCGTTATACCGAAGCTTTTCACCCTCGTTATATCGAAATTTTTCATCCCCGTTATATCGAAACTTTTCGCCTCCGTCTTCATTCAGAACAATCCCCAGCACAAATGTCCTTTCTTCTCCCCAAAGCCTATGACGAACCATGGCATAACGCTTTTTCAACTGAAAACGCTCCACCTGCCCCTGGAAAACCTTTAACGGTTCGGACAGCTTACAGATATTTCCCTCTTCATCCTTCTGCACATAAGAAAGCCTTACCACATGCTCATTCCCGGAAATCTTCTCCAAAAACTGCCCATCCTCTCCTGTCATCGGAAAAATTGTAAATATACCGCCAGCCATCATCTGCGCAGCCGCCGGAATCTTTTCTAAGAACGGTAAAAACAACCCGTTTTCTGTCACAGCCTTATTTCCTGCTGCAGCCTCATTTCCTGCTATAGCCTTATATCCTGCTGCATCCTCATTTCCCGGCAAATCCTTACCTTCCGTCCCTGCTTCCATTTCCCTACAAGTCAGAAATACACATCCGGGAAATAACGGCTCCATATGAACAATACTCTTCTGCTGCTTCCTCCAAATCCTCTCCTGCCATATCACAAAACACTCTTCATACATCTGCGGCGGAACAATCTTTTGAACCTCTCTGACCAGTTCCTCTTCCCTTCCCGCCCATGTCTTTAACAGATACCACTGCACAGGCATCCACTCTCCTCCCTGCGTAATCCTTCACTTGTAAGCCTGCAGTACTTAAACCTATAGCATGAATTAATC
>VSOC01000096.1 GCA_009774615.1 Lachnospiraceae bacterium | reverse complement strand
TTATAAAATAGTTCACAAAAACAAGGTGTTAATTTACCTTGTTTTTATTTATTTCATGAAAAAAAACAATTTTTGCCATATATGTCACAACTCTAACACTGTTAAAAAAAGCAGATTTTTGCCATACTTATAACATCAATAAAAAGTACTCCATCGATGAAACACGGAAGTATTTTTAAGAAAAGGAGGAATGTTTCTTATGAAGCAACTGAAAAAATTTGGACTTCTCCTCTGTGCATTCAGTTTATCCTGCGCCATGTTAAGCGGCTGCAGCGGCACAGACGGGAAACGAATCGTCCGAATTGGGCACAACCAGTCAACGAATCATCCGACACACATTGCACTGACCGCCTTTAAAGACTACATTAATGAACAGTTGGGGGATCATTATGTGGTTGAGGTCTATCCCAGTGAACTTTTAGGTTCGCAGACGGACATGGTGCAGCTTACCCAGACCGGCGCTATCGACTACTGCATCGCCAGCAACGCCATCCTGGAAACTTTCAGCAAAAACTATGAGATTTTTAACCTTCCCTACCTCTTTGCCAGCGCTGATGCCTACCACCACTCCATGGACGATCCGTCCATCACCGATCCCATCTTTGGTTCGACGAAAAAGGCCGGATTTACCGCAGTGACCTGGCTGGATGCAGGCACGCGAAACTTTTACACCATAAACCGTCCGATTGAAAGTCCGGCCGATTTAAAGGGCTTAAAAATCCGCGTACAGCAGTCGCCCACCAATATCGAGATGATGCGCCTTCTTGGCGGCTCGGCCACACCGATGGGCTTTGGCGATGTGTACACGGCCTTACAGTCGAATATTATCGACGGTGCCGAAAATAATGAGATGGCATTAACCGATAACGGGCACGGCGACGTCTGCAAATACTATTCCTACGATATGCACCAGATGGTGCCGGATATCCTGATTGGCAACAATGCTTTTATCGAAGGTCTTTCCCCGGAAGAACGTGCCATTTTTGAAGAAGGCTATCAGTTAGTCAATCGTGTACAGCGGGAAGAATGGGTAAAAGCCGTTGAAGCTGCTAAGGATCGCGCACAGAACGAACAGAAGGTAGAGTTTTTATATCCGGACCAGGCACCCTTTGTTGAAGCCTGTACGCCTCTTCACCAGTCCGTCCTGTCCGGCAATCCGACCTTACAGCCCATCTACGACGGAATCCAGTCCTATAACCAGCAATATCCCACAGAAACACAATAGGAGGTATGTATGAAGCAGCTTAGAAGCATTTTAAACCAAATTTTAAACGTGCTTGCAGGTGTCAGCTTCCTGGCCATGGTTGCCTTAACCTGCTGGCAGGTATTTACCCGCTATATTTTACAGCATCCTTCTTCCTGGTCGGAAGAACTGGTTTCCTACCTTTTTGCCTGGATGGCCCTGTTAGGCTCTTCCATCGTTGTCGGCGAGCGCGGACATATGAATATCCCCATCCTGGTGGATAAGATGGGCCCGACAGCAAAAAAAGCACTCTCCATCATTGCTGAAATTATCGCCTGCCTTTTTGCGGGAGTTATCCTGGTATTCGGCGGCATACAGATTACCAACCTTGCTATGGGACAGATGACCTCTTCCCTGGGCGTCGCTATCGGTATTTTTTATATCGTTCTTCCCTTAAGCGGGGTACTCAACATCATTTACACGATCATCAACATCGTTGAAATCGCCAATGGCAGCATTAACCTGGAACCGGTAAACGAAACCGAAAAAGTTCTGGAAGAAGCCAATGCCAGAAAGGAGGCGTAAGTTATGGCAATTCAATCTCTGCTTATTATTTTAGTCGTACTGGCGGTTCTTTTGGTTATCGGCGTGCCGATTTCCTACGCCATCGGAATTTCTTCCCTGGCCGCCATCCTTCAGGTTGTACCGCTGGATGTATCTGTATTAACCGCCGCCCAGAGAACCTTTGTGGGCATGAGTAAGTTCAGCTTAACGGCAATTCCCTTCTTCGTCCTGGCCGGAAACCTGATGAACCAGGGCGGTATTGCCAAAAGGCTGGTAGACTTTGTTCTGGCCATCCTCGGCAAGCTTCCCGGCTCCCTTTTAGTGACCAACGCCGGGGCAAATGCTCTTTTCGGCGCAATCTCCGGTTCAGCTTCCGCAGCTGCTGCAGCCGTAGGAAGCATGGTTAAGGAAGGTGAGGAAGAACAGGGTTACGATAAGGCCCTCTGTGCAGCGACAAACGCCGCATCTGCCCCCTCCGGACTCTTAATCCCGCCTTCTAATGCCCTGATTACTTATTCACTGGTATCTGGTGGAACCTCCGTCGCTGCCCTCTTTCTGGCCGGTTATATCCCGGGTGTTATCTGGGCGGTGTGCTGTATCATCGTTGCCATTATCATTGCCAAAAAGAACGGCTACAAGGGCACGCCGGGGAAATTTGACTGGAAAAATCTGGGTATTGCCACCCTCCGCGCCATCCCGGCCTTATCTTTAATCATTGTGGTTATCGGCGGAATCGTTGCCGGTGTGTTCACCGCTACGGAAGGCTCGGCTATCGCGGTTGTCTATGCGCTGATTTTAGGTATCTGCTACCGGAACATTACCTTAAAATCCTTCTGGAAAATTGTCGTGGACAGTGCAAAAATGAGCGGTATGATTGTATTCTTAATCGGTGTTTCCAATATCATGGGCTGGGTTATGGCCTTTACCCAGATTCCGCAGGCAATCTCTGCCGCACTTTTAGGGCTGACCAATAATTATGTGATCATCCTCTTAATTATGAACGTCATCCTTTTAATCGCAGGAACCTTTATGGATGTAACACCGGCAATCTTAATCTTTACGCCGTTATTCCTGCCCATCGTCAAAACCTTTGGCATGAACCCGATTCAGTTCGGACTGATTCTGGTTTATAATCTCTGCATCGGCAATATCACACCGCCGGTAGGAAACACACTGTTCGTTGCCATCAAGGTGGGCGATACAACCCTGGCAAAAGTTATTCCTTATATGCTGATGTACTATGTGGCGATTTTAGTCGGCCTTTTGCTTGTCACCTATATTCCTGCTGTCAGCCTGGGACTTCCCATGGCCGCAGGAATGCTTTAACCAAAAGAATCCTGTAGGAAGCAGTTGAGATTCTCGCTCTTCTATGATAGAATAATTACGGTTCATGCAAATGAACCGTAGTTTTATTTTTCCCCGTAAAAAGCAAGGCATAACCTTACTGACAAATTGGAATGAAAGTGATTTTATGAATTATATTGTATTGGATTTAGAGTGGAACCAAAGTCCGCACGGAAAAGAAGGAACCATCGAACATTTTCCTTTTGAAATAATTGAAATCGGAGCCGTTAAGCTGGATGAAACCTTTTGCGAAATTGGGGAATTTCACCGCCTTATCTCACCGGTCGCCTATCCGCAGCTTCATTTTAAAATTTCTGAAGTTACCCAGTTGGATATGCGCCTGCTCAGGCAGAATGGAATTCCTTTTAAAGAAGCCGCATATCAGTTCCTTGAATGGTGCGGAAATGACTTTATCTTCGTCACCTGGGGTTCTATGGATCTTACCGAACTCCAGAGAAACATGGTGTACAGCCACATGCCGATCCCCTTTAAAAAACCTCTTTTATACTATGATCTGCAAAAACTCTACAGCCTTCTCTACGATGACGGGAACGATAAACTTTCTCTGGATCAGGCCGTTGAAGCCCTTGCTATTACATTTGACGAGGATCGTCCCTTCCACCATGCCTTAGACGATGCGTTTTATACGGGACAGGTTATGGCAAAGATGGATTTTAAGAAGGTGAGTGAATACGTTTCCACCGATTACTACCGGCTTCCCCAGACAGAACAGGAACAAATCTACCTTACGTTCCCTGCCTATACAAAATTTGTTTCCCGTGAATTTCCCACAAAGGAAGAGGCTATGGCCGATAAACGGGTCAATGAAGTCATCTGCTGCCTCTGCCGAAGAACCCTGCGCAAAAAAATCCGCTGGTTTTCGGCAAATTCCAAGCTTTACCTCTGCCTGGCCCTGTGCCCGGAGCACGGCTTTGTCCGGGGAAAAATCCGCATTAAAAAAGCAGAATCCGGCAATATCTTTGCTATCCGCACCACCAAAATCGTCGATGTATCCGCAGCAAATCTTATCGCAGAAAAACGAGAAGAATACCGAAAACGCCGAACAGAAAAAAATAAACATAAACGACAGTCAAAAAAATCCAGAACCGAGGAGTAAGTTCTGGATTTTTTATCCTTGATTTTCCAGGTTCAATATCTGATTTTTCTTCTAATTTCCAAATTCAGGAAAAACATCCATCCTTTCCCGATAGCCTTTCCAGTGTTTATATGTTAATATCATTTTGTAACACAAATGTAAAAATTATGTAACATATCCAAAAACGCATTAACCCGATCATGAAAGGAGCATTACAAATGAAACGATTTGGACTTTATATGGCAGCAGCAACGATAATCTCTATGGGAATCTCCACAGCAGCCGCCCTTCCTGCCCAGGCTGCCTGCCCAACAGTAATTACAGGAAGAAATTTCCAGACAGGATACAACAGCTTTTCCGAAAACGGCTTTTCCGGCAGTAATGTTTACAGCAACCTGAGCAGCCTGTTAGGCAATTCCTGTACAAATAATAACAACAATACAAATAATAACAACAATACATACAATAACCTCTGCAACAGCCTTTACAGCAGCATCTGCAATAACCTTTACAGCAATTCCGCCAATAACTGCTTTAACGAAGAAGACTATTTCCCAGGACAATGCCCTGGATCGAACCATTTCCTGCAGAACCGCCCGGGACAGACCACACCGGATAACAATAAACCCGGTCAAACCACACCGGATACCAATAAACCCGGACAGACCACACCGGATAACAATAAACCAGGCCAAACCACACCGGATACCGGCACCAGCAACCAGGCTTACGTCCAGCAGGTTATTAACTTAGTCAATGAAGAACGAGCCAAAGCCGGATTGTCCCCGCTCAGTGCATCTTCGGCAGTTTCTGATGCCGCCTACATACGTTCAAAAGAAATCACGCAGAACTTCTCCCACACAAGACCGAACGGAAGTTCTTTCAGCACCGTACTGCAGCAAAACAACATTTCTTTCAGCAGTTCCGGAGAAAACATTGCTTATGGGCAGAGGACGCCGCAGGAAGTTATGAATACCTGGATGAACAGTTCCGGCCACCGTGCAAATATTTTAAACCGAAACTATACAACGATTGGCGTGGGCTGTTACCAGGCTGCAAATGGAACTCTTTACTGGACACAGTTGTTTATCCGCTAAAAAACAGTAAAGAATACTTATAAAAAACCCCACTGCCTTAACGGACAAGCACAGGGCAGGGGGGTTTTCATTACGATTCACATGGTTTGCAATAACCGCTTTTTTTCATTCTGATTTAGCTTATTGTGATCATTGATATAGAAATATTTCAGCTAATTTACCTTCGGAAGAGCGTCAATGGACTTTTTCAGTTCATCGTCCGTTGGGATATAGTCCTTCATCTCACCGTCATTAAACCGCTGGTATGCAACCATATCAAAATAGCCGGTTCCGGTCAGACCAAAGACAATGTTCTTTTCCTCTCCCGTTTCCCTGCACTTTAAGGCTTCGTCAATAGCAACCTTAATGGCATGGCTGCTCTCCGGTGCCGGAAGTATTCCTTCTACCCGGGCAAAGGTCTGCGCTGCCTTAAATACCTCGGTCTGTTCTACACTTCTTGCGGTGATCAGGCCCTGATCGTAGAGTTCGGATACCACGGAACTCATGCCGTGATAGCGAAGACCGCCTGCATGGTTTGCTGACGGGATAAAGCCGCTGCCCAGAGTGTACATCTTCGCCAGCGGGCATACTTTTCCGGTATCGCAGAAGTCATAAGCATAAACACCGCGGGTTAAGCTTGGGCAGGAAGCCGGTTCTACGGCAATAATATCATACTTCGCCTCACCCCGCAGAACTTCTCCCGCAAAAGGTGAAATCAATCCGCCAAGGTTGGAACCGCCGCCAGCACAGCCGATAATCATATCTGCCTTAATTTCGTATTTATCCAGAGCAGCTTTTGCCTCCAGGCCGATAATCGACTGATGCAGCAGCACCTGGGATAACACCGAACCAAGAACATAACGATAGCCTTCCTGGCTCACTGCCGCCTCAACCGCCTCGGAAATCGCACAGCCAAGACTTCCGGTCGTGCCAGGGAACTCTTCATTGATCTTTCTTCCGACTTCCGTATTCATCGAAGGGGACGGCGTTACCTTTGCGCCGTAGGTGCGCATAACTTCGCGGCGGAAAGGCTTCTGTTCGTAGGAGCATTTTACCATATAGACCTGGCAGTCCAGATCAAGGTAGGAACATGCCATGGAAAGCGCCGTTCCCCACTGCCCTGCACCGGTTTCCGTAGTAACCCCCTTTAAGCCCTGATTCTTGGCATAATAAGCCTGGGCAATCGCAGAATTAAGCTTATGGCTTCCGGAGGTATTATTTCCCTCGAATTTATAATAAATATGTGCCGGAGTACCCAGCTTTTTTTCCAGACAGTAAGCGCGTACCAGAGGCGACGGGCGGTACATCTTATAAAAGTCAAGGATTTCCTGGGGAATAGCAAAATAAGGTGTTGTATCGTCCAATTCCTGCTTTGCCAGCTCTTCACAGAAAATTTTTGATAATTCTTCTGCAGTAACCGGCTGTAAAGTTCCCGGATTTAAGATGGGTGCAGGTTTCTTCTTCATATCTGCACGCACATTGTACCACTGCTTCGGCATTTCCTGTTCTTCTAAATAAATTTTGTAAGGGATTTCTTTGTTCATCATTTTTCTTCCTTTCTGCACTGGTGATTTGTGCGTTGATTATTGTTTTTATTATGGGTTATTATGTGTTTTTTTATCTTTTTTACTATTTTAGGAATAAAAAAACTCCTGTCCTGTTTTTATAAACTAGGACAAGAGTAAAAAATCTCCTGCGGTGCCACCTAAATTCATCCCTTGGGGATGCGCTTTTTCCGTGTACAAACATACACTTCCTGCTGTAACGTGCAGACACGTCTTACCTACTCCCCGGCTGCCGGATTATCTTTATCGGCAGTTTTAAAGTTTCAGTTCGCCCTCTCGGGTCCATTCCCTGCTTTTTCCATTACTGCAATTCCACCGTCTGCAGCTCTCTGTGTATGTTCCAAACAAGTACTCGTCCCGGTCAATGGTTTCAAGCGATTCAATTGACTTGTGATAAGGATATACCAGATTATTTTAATTGTCAAGAGTTTTTTTACGTTAAAGCATTAATTTTTTATTGCCCTAATGCTCTTTGCTCCTGCTCCCATAAATAATTTCACTTAATGTACGATATAATTTATCTACCTCAACAGGCTTGGACAGATGCCCGTTCATACCGCACTCGACGGATTTCTTTAAATCATCGTCAAATGCATTCGCCGACATGGCAACAATCGGTATCGTATGACAGTCTTCCCGATCCATGGCACGAATGGCACGGGTAGCCTCCAGCCCATCCATCACCGGCATCATAATATCCATTAAAATAATATCATAGGTTCCCGGTTTCGTCGTGCGGATGCGCTCTACCGCCTGTGCCCCGTCATAGACACAGTCTACATGGAAATTGCGCTCTTCTAACAGGCTCTGGGCAATTTCTGCGTTCAGTTCATTATCTTCCACAACCAGAACATGGCAGCCTTCAAAAGAAATTTCTGCCTCATCCTTAATCTCATTTTCCATGCTTTCACCGATGGGCATGGAAACGGAAAAACTAAACTGGCTTCCCCTGCCGGGTTCACTTTCCAGAAGGATATTGCTGCCCATCATCTGTACCAGACGGCTGCTGATGGACAGTCCCAGACCCGTACCCTGATGCTTTGCGGGATTTCTGGTTGAAGACTGCTCAAATGAGCGGAATACCCGTTCCTGATCTTCTTTGGCAATGCCGATTCCCGTATCGCGCACGGCAAAGTAAACCAAAGACTCCCGCTTATCTGCCTTTACCTCTTTTGCCATCAGTGTAACCCTGCCCTTTTCCGGGGTAAATTTTACGGCATTGCCCAAAAGGTTAATCAGCACCTGGCTGATCCGCATCTTATCGGCAATCACCCAGTGGTTCGGCAGCTGAATATCCTGAACAAAATCAATATGCTTTGCTGTCATCTGGGGGACAACCAGTTCCTTAATGGTATCCAGCATTTCCTTTAAATCAAAATTAAATGGTTCAAGTTTCATCTTGCCGCTTTCAATCTTGGACATATCCAGGATATCATTAATCAGCCCCAGAAGGTAATTTGAAGAGGACTGGATTTTCTGCAGGCAGTCCATCACCCTCTCCTGCGTCTGGTTTTGCTGCAGGGCAATGGCGGTCATACCGATAATACCGTTCATCGGCGTCCGGATTTCATGGCTCATGCGGGATAAAAATTCCGACTTTGCTTTGCTGGCGATATCGTACTGCTGCTGGTTTAACTGGCTCTGTATCACCCGTCCAAGTTCAGCAATATTCTGAACCTCTTCGGGATTCTCCAAAAGCTGCGGCATAATACCAAGAATACAGATATTTCCCATATAGTTTCCGTTATCGTACATGGGCAGCACTACGCCGTATTCTCCCGGCATAACGCTTAAAAAACACTGAATCACTTTCTGCTTTGTATCCTGTGCAGAAAAACAGCGCACCTCTTCTGTCCCCAGCCAGGCATCAAAAATTTCCCGGTCTTTTTCCTTATACTTTTTCACCGTTTCAGCAATATTCTTTCCTGTCCGATGCCACTGATAATTCAGATAATTAGAATTAAAATCCGCACGCAGTATAGATATCCGCACGCCGTCTGCCTGATAAAAGCGTCCGATCTTGCGAATCATCAGCAGCATCTGTGCAGGGAAGTTCTCCCCTTTGCCAAAAAGGTTTAATGCCAGCGATATTAAATTCACATCCTCGCTGTAATCTAAGGTATTAATCTCCAGTCCCTGCAGTTCCGGAAGTCTTACATGCCTCTTTTCCGCAGGAACATCCTCATAAAAAATGCATCGTGCTACCTTTTTGGAAACCGCAAACTTTCTTGCCTGCTTTGCCATACGTATCAGCTTTTCCGTGGTCTGGTTTCTGTCCGTACAGACAAGGCCGGCAAAAACTTCAATGCCAAACATTTCCTGGCTGAAATCTTCGGTAAGCTTTTTCATCAAAGCTTCGGTAAATCCTGCCGCATATTCCCTCGACTGATTTTCCATCCATATGATAAATTCATCCCGGTTCAGGCGCATTGTTACTATGTTCCAGCCGTTTTTTTCCAAAAAACTGCGGCACCAGCTTCGGATCAGATTTCCGGATTCCTCAAGAATCATATCGCCAAAGACAATACCATTTTTTTCATTGGTTTCTTTTAAATGATCAAAGAACAAATCAACCATTACCCCGGAGGGATAAATCCGGCGGCATTCCTGCAAATGCTCCATACCTGCGCTGAACACATAAAAACCGGTCACGCCGTCGATCGAATTCTTCCGAAGCTGCCTGGCTTCCTTTTCCTTCTGTTCCTGAATGCTGCGTATACTTCCAACCAGTTTACGCTTCTGCCCGTCCGTATCGTAGACCGCATTGCCGGAAAGCGCCACCCAGAAATAATCCGTACTATCCAGCCATTTCATGCGAAACTCAACATAAATTCTGTCTTCCCTGCTCTGCATCGCCTGAACAACCGCCTGACTGTCTTCCTCATAAATATACTTCGGATCAAGAAAGCCGCTCTCAAAATCTTCACAATACCAGCGTCCGCTCATGGTCTTATGATTGACAATATCCAGGATATGATTTTCCAAATCATAGGAGAAGAAAATATCCTTTGAGGATTCTAAGGCTATCCGGTAGCGCTCTTTTTCTTCCAGAAGTATATTTTCTGCTTCCTTTTGCTTTCCGGTCAATGTACGAACAACGTCAAACAGGGCATCTACCTCCAGGATATTGGAAGGTTTAAACTGCGAAAGACCAGCGCTTCCCTGGCTGATGCATTTCATAAGATGCTGTACAGGTCTTGTCAGATAACTGACCAGAAAATAAATTCCAAACACGCCGAAAATTAAGCCAACCAGCACAGCGACAACCATCCAGAAATAAAGCCGATGGCTCATTCCAAAAAGGTCTTCTTCTGTATTTAAGCCCAAAAGCACCCATTCCGTATCTTCATAGGGAACATTATTGCTGTAAAGCTTCAGGGGACAAACTACCGCGTAGATTCCTTGGTGATTCATAAAAATATCCTGAACCAGAGAAAGATTTTCATACCTTGTCGGTTCCAGGTTAAAAGAAGTTCCCTCAGTGGAAAGCTGATGATAAAGCACCCCTTTTCCCAGCAGTGCATCATAGCTTCCATCACCTTTTTGCACAGCCAGAAGATAACCGGACTGCTGCGAATGGTTTAACTCCTCCGCCGGAAGGTAATCATACAGCCTTCTGCTGGAAATTTCCACACCCAGCACGCCGTACACCTGCCCCTTATAGCGAAGAGGAAGGGAATAGGTAATCATCTCATAGGAGTCTGTTCCGTCTTTTTTTAAATAAAACGGCAAAGACCAGTAACCCAAATCTTCTGTGCTGGCATCCCCATAGGCTTTCCCTGCCCTCCACGGCTCATAGAAAAAGTGCTCATCCCTGCTCTTTCCCTGCCCGGACATAGAAAAATGGGTTGTCCAGCCGGTATCTAAGGGAATATTCCATTTTCTGGACAGAAGTTTGCTTCCGCGCTCTAATAAGAGATCCGAATTATTGGCAGGATTCGTGTCCGGGTCAGAATCACGGATAAAAAAACCGTCAAAATCTGCAGCTTCCTGCATCTTATCCCCGGTCAAAACAAGGAAGATACCCGTGCTGGTATTATTCTGCAAAATATCCAGACACTCGGAAAAAAACTGCTCCAACAACTGATTTTTCATCTCATCCGACGCTAATACGTCGCTTAATTCCACGCCTTCTTTGCTTAAAAACTGCTCAAGAATTTCATCCAGAATCACTTCTCTTTCATGGATAGAAGCCCATCGCTGGTTCATATCATTCTGTAAAATAAGCTTCCTGTTTTCCACCAGCCGGCTCATCATGCCACTGGAATATTCTTCCAGCATTCCTGTCGTTTTCCTGACCACCAAAGTGCCTATGGTAATCACACTTTGTATTAACATAATAACAATCAATGGGATCAGGAACATCTTAAATATCGTCGTCTTTTTCCTTGTTCGTTGTCTGTTTTCCATCTCGCCCCTACTTGTCATTTCTGTTTATCTTCGATCACTGCTGACATGTTCTGCGGTTCACATGTTCACTTCAACAGTAATAAAATTTCTGCTCTTTATCCGGCCACTGCCTGGTTTAAGGCATCACAAAACGATTGATACCATTCTTCAAAAGCTTCCTCTGTAATATACGGGGCACTTGCTTCCTCCAGGCTTTTTCCCTGCGCTAAAGCCGCCGTTACCGCCGCCCGATCCTCGGTAATTTTATCGGCAAGATGATATTCCAGAACCTTTCTCGCCGCCGATCCGTTGGAAAAGCTTTTATTGGTATATAAGGCCATATTATCCATTTTCTCAAAAATCGTGGTAAGACAGTCATACGTTTTGGATGCCACCTCAAGCTGATTCTTTTCAATCACCTGGTCAAGCCGCTCGACATTATTTGCCTCCTTTAACACCGGCAGATAGCCGGAAACACAGCCAAACTGCAAGTTATTATCCGCCTCGGTAAACCATTTTAAAAATTCCACGGCTGCATATTCATGCTTCTCATCCGACTTGCTGACCACCATACCTGCACCCTGCTGAACGGCATAGGATTCTCCCCCCTCCATCATCGGAGCCGCCATCACCATATATTCAATCGGATAACTGGAAGCATCCAACTCGACCTGATTAGGAAAATACATCGCTGAAGAGGTGGAACCTGTGTAGGCAAGCAAATCACCTGTTTTTACATCATCCGAGCGGAAAGAACCATAGGCTCCAAAATAACCTTTAACCATAGGTATATAATAATTTTCCCAAAGGCGGTGCAGTTTTTCCTTCGGTGTATTTAATGTTACCTGCCCGTTTTCTACCTGAAAAATCTCCACACCCATCTGCCGCATACCAATAATAAAATAATTAGCCATGGCATCTCTTCCATAAAATGCCTTGCCATCTCCGGCTACATCCGGTGTCGCAGCATCCGTCCATTCATAATAAACCTTTGCCACATCTGCCACACCCTCTATCGTCTGCAGGTTCTCTAAGGAAACTCCCGTTTCTGCTGCAAAAGTCTCCCAGTCCGTTTTATTAATCATCATAATTTCCGTGGACTTTGCCGTAGGAAAGATCCGCAGTGTTCCGTCTGCAGCAATGCAGCCCTCTTTTATGTAAGAATCCACATATTTTTCTAATTCCTTCTCATCAAGATATTCCGATAAATTGGCCAGTGCACCTGCCTGTTCCACTTCATAGGCTGTATCTGCATAAGAAGAGAAAATATTAGGCATAGTGTCTGCCCCAACCTTTCCGCTGATTGATGCCCTTACGGCCGTTTCCAAATCAGAAACCGAACCCTGGCTGTAGCTCTCCACAAAAATGCCCTTTTCCCGCCCTACCGTACTGTTAAATTCCTCAACCAGCGTATCAAAAGCCACCTGCTGGGAACCATTATAATAATGCCATATCGTCAGAGAAACCGGATTTTTTGCATCCAATGGATTTTTCCCTGCACAGCCCGTCAGACAGACAACAAATGCCGCAGCCATACCTGCATGAATTACCCATTTTTTTCTATTTTTCATAATGTCTTCCTTTCTTTATATTTTTTATCCTCTCTTACTGTACATTTTATCCTAAACTATGCAAATAGACAAGATGAAAAATAACAGAAAAAAGCCGGATTTTCTCCGGCTTAAAACTGTAGTGGTTTGTGCTATACTTTCGCTATGGGGACATGGGTCGGATATAAAGGAAACGTAGAAATTTTCTCGCAAGAGATTACTTCTTTAGCGGAAACTGCGCTGGAACGAATTTTAGAGTATCGGACACTTGCAGACCCAGAAACAGCTAAGACTATACCTCTTATAAGCAGTGTAATTGCGCCCTTTTGGCCTGCGTGGAATCAGTTTATGACTGCCGCACTAGCAGGGGACATTCCTTTGTGCCTTGAACTTGAGCCAAAAGTCCGTCGGGCACTGGAGCGTGTCCCAATAGATGGGGCAGAAGAAATGTTGACACAAATTTTGTCCCTTTTGGATGAGCCTCAAAAAATTCATGCATATATTGTGAACAAGATTATTGCGCAACGAGCGTATTGGCGGAGTAAGCCTGGATTGAAACGTTTATCAGTTCATCCAGAATATGGTTAATATTTCCATGATAACTCTGTACTATAACTTCCAGCCTATCATGCAGATAAAAAACTAAAATAGGGCGGCGGTAATAGGCATTTTTTCAAAATCTATTTGTACCAGTTTTTTGCCATTAGGCAGCATACGTTCTAAAGTTTTGATTGTCTGGTAATCAATTTTGAACATTGCTTTCTGCAATGACTGTTCTTCCATTTGATGATGCACCTGTTCCAGTCCGTCAAATGCATGAAGATAGGGGGAATCTGATACCCAGCTATCTTCCATATTGATTTGAATAATACATGAAACATACTTTGGGCTTGTCTGTACGATAGCTTTCTGAAAACAATCATATCCGATATACTCAATCAACAGATTTGCAATGACCATATCAACTTTTGGTAATTTATCCGTTTCATTTAGCAAATCAATACACAGACATTCCAAAAGACTGTTCAATTCAGAATACCTTTGAACGACTGTTTGCAGATAAAACGAGTTGATGTCAATGCCATATATTTTATCAAACCTGTCTTTTTGGATATGTTCAAGACCATTACCCCCCGCAATGCCAAGTATCATTATACTTGATACGGGATATGTATAAAATTGACCTTTCATCATTTCATTCATAACCTGCAACTGCATAACCGAATCAAGTTTCATATGATTTTCATAATCAGCTAATGAAATTTCTTTCCATGGATTTTCCATACTCTTACCTCGTCCAATGCAAATTTGATGTTTGAACCGATTGGTTCACACATTCACAGCAACAGGCAAAAATCCATGAAAATCACCTTCGTCGATGGGATTTTTGCTCACTGTAACGGTGAAGGTGGTCCGGCAGCCGGATGTTGTATATTCCACGAACTGCTTATCATCTATGATTTCAACCCTGCTCAGATCGCTGCGCCACGCC
>VSOC01000095.1 GCA_009774615.1 Lachnospiraceae bacterium | reverse complement strand
AACTAATAAATACTATAATTATAATGCAAACTAATAATCCTAAGTATTTTCTTCTTTTCATAAGAAATTCTCCATAGTTTTGATTATATATATTCTGATCTTCTGTCAATCACTACTTGTACTGCTTCTTTTTTTGAAATTATACCATCCTTATTTAAATCAAGATTTTGAAGCCCTAACCCAATAACATTTCTTCGAATCAAACTTTCTGCCATATCTAAAGAAATAATAGTGTGCCTTTTTTTGGCATCTCGAACCCAAAATAGATTTCTATCAATAAAAACTTCCCTGTTATTTGCTGGTTCAAACTTCAGTTGACAAACTTCATTTTTACACTGTTTTTTAACCAACTGAATACTTTTAGTTTCATCCAGTACAGGCAAATAATAAATTTTTGATAATCCACTCTGTTGATCCAACAAAATAATTTCACGATAAAAACATACCTCTTTATACATTTGAATCACCTCACGCACCAGAGGAGAAATTAAAAGAAATGGAAATAAAATAAAGTCTGTAAAAATAACTTTTTCAGATTTCTCTATAAAAAATAACTCTTTTTCTGGTAATTTAGGGTAACCAAGAGGATTAATATTTCTTACATCAAACTTTCCATACCAATTTTTTAATTTAGGTGCATATTTTAATTCTGGTGAATCCTTTATTTCAAAATACTTCATTCACTCCCTCCCCTCTATTAAATACTTTAGGCAATTGTTAAATTGCCAATTTCACATGTTCCCAGGCATCCGGAAAGATTCTGATAAATGAATTTCTCTCTCTATCATAAGAATCATTGTGAAACGCGCCATCATCCATCTCAGGATCAATAACTAATTTAATTTTCTACTACTTTCATTAATCCTGTCTTCAACCTGTTTAGTTTTTTTTGAAACAACTGGCATATTAATAATTCCCGAATAATTAAGTGAGTTTTTAACCCCATGTAATAAGTGCAATACTATCATAGATGAACCAAATGCATCTTTATATTCGTCATCACCGTTTCATACTGATTTGCAGCAATCTCAATTTCATTCAGGATGCGCCGCTCAAGCTGTATATATTTTTCCTCCATGCAGGAAATCGCCTTTCCCAATCCGTGTAACAGAAATTCCTTCGCAAAGCGCCTTTCCTCTAAATCATCAATTTCCCGAAGCCGCACCTCAATATAGCGCTGATAATCAAAAGGATATTCCCTAAGTAAGAACACCGAATTTTCTTTTAACTGCTTCTCCATAAACTTCCTCCCATTACCATCCAGGACCCACCTCGATGCCTTCTGCCGGCTGTACACTTCCCATGCCTGCTCCTTCCACTATCCCTGCCTGTCCCGCTTCCTGCGGATAAACGGATTCTGCCGAATTCCCTGATTTTGTGGGATAAACAAATTTTGTGCGATTTTCTGCTTCCGTTGAATTATCAGCTTCTGTTTCCTGGCTTTTATCCGTCGTTTCTTTCCTGACCAATCCATCCCGGTAAAGCCGCAGACGGGTATTTCCGGCATAGCCATAGCGGGCATATTCATAATTTGTCACAAGAAGTGTAACCGAAGCTTTCAGGTGCTCACGGCTGTTTGCCCCGGCTAACGTTCGGTTGGCTTTTTCCAGATAAGAAGAAATCGCCCGCTTTTTTATCGACGGGTGCTCCTGAAATACCAGGATAATCGTCTGGGTTGCCAGCCTTGCACTTTCCGCATCCGGCAAATCATTTAGCCCATCCGCCAGAACATAACAGGCATATTCTTCCAATTCCACAAAAGCAAAATAATCATGATAGAACCGACTTCGGAAAGAAAAGCCGTTTTAAATGTGCTGTTTTGTTTTCTCATCATCTTTTGTTTCCTCCAGAGACTCAATTATTTTTTCTTCTCCAAATTTTACTTCACCCTCACCACCACCACCGCTCCATTATCTTTATCTTCCACCAAATTTTGATTCACCAGTTCAATAATGCGAAATGCCTTTTCCTGGCAGCTTCCCTTTTCCTCCAGGCAATCTTCTATATCCTTCCACCGTGCAACTTCATACAGACCGTCCGTCATCAGCAGCACATACTCTCCCCTGTACAATGAAATCGGCGTATCAAAGAATTCCACCTCATGAAACCCGTCCTGTCCCACATAATTATAGAGCCGGTGATGCTCCAGCAAAGCGACGGCTTCTTCTCTGGTCAGTTTTCCCTCCTGGAATTTCTGCCTTGCCAGTACATTCACCGTATGCCCCGCAGTTACCGGAACCAGTTCATGATTCCTGTACACAGCAATTTTTACATTTCCCACGGACGCATAGTAAAGTTCCTTATTTTTAATCATCACTGCCGCCACCGAAGCACTCCCCTGGTTTTCGTCCAACTGATGAAGAATTTCCCGATTTGCCCCATGAAAGGCTTTTCGGAAAGAGTACTGCGGGTTATAGAAAGCATTCCTGTCTTCAAACAGTTCCAAAAATACCTGAACCGCCGTGCGTGCGGCAATTTTTCCTCCATAATGCTTCCCCATACCATCCGCCAGTACAGCCATCACACCCGCATCTTTTTCGGTCAGCCCAAACTCATCTTCCTGTACTTCCCGGTCACCAATCGTTTTTGATGCCCCGGTTTCACAGCCGCTGTGCCTGCGCCTGACAGAATCCTGTTCTTTTTGTCCGTTTGCTTCCATCCCTGCCCTGACCGCTGCCAGACCCACACCCGCAAGTCCCAGAAAAAGCAGGCTTATCTCCGGAATGGTCATGGTGTTCCTCCTTTTTCCTCCCACATAAAGTTCTCTCCGCAGAACGGAACAAATGCAAATTTACTTTCCCCAAGTTCAATCACATCATAGGAACCCAAAACCGTAGGGCTGTACACCGCCGCATCATTATGATAAACCAGCCCATTACTGTCACCGGGAAGGAGAACGGTTTCTTTTTTCTTTGGATCAAACACTACCACCCCATGATTGCGCCGGGAAATTTTATTATCTCCTAAAATCTGGATGTCCATATCATCGGCACGTCCAATAAAATTCTTACCGGATTTTATCTTATAATCTTTTCCCTGTCTTGGTCCGGAGATACAAACCAGCCAGCCGCACACGGGAGATGTTTCCTGGGTAAAGAGCATTTCCTCCAATGTCTCCCCGCTGACTGCACCCATTTCTTTCTTCTCTTTTGTTGCTGTTTCAATATTACAATAGGGACACACTGTCCCATATCTTCTGGCAGAAAACAGATGCCCGTTCTGGCACCGGATTAAATTACTGTTCATCCTGTTCGCAACTCCTTTTCTTCTCGTTTTACCGTTCGTTTTATCATAACTTTATTATAAATGGCAAACTTTATTTCTTCAATACTTTACCGCAGTAAAAGGCGATTCATTCCGATAAAAAGACAGTCCCCCTGATCCAGCCGGCACGGTGTATCCGCCAAAAGCTGATAACGTTTTCCATCTCCTGCCTTTTTTATACAGATTCCATTTTGACTGCCCAGGTCTTCCACATACCAGTTTCCGGAAGAATAGTTTAATACCGCGTGTTCGATCTCCACCATACTGGCATAAGGGCTTTTTCCCAAATCTATATCCACCTGATTTTCTTTTACATCCCGCCCAATAAGCAATGCCGTTTTTCCATACATATCCCATACCATCAGTTCGCTATCTTCCTCATTTAACAAAACGATCTCGGTTATCCGCGCTGAAGATGATGGTATAGCCTCTCCTCCTACTGCACTTTTTTGCTTCATTTTTCCATCCCTGACAGCCAGGAAGATAAACAGAATAAGCCCTATACCTGCTGCGGTTAAAACCCAGTCTTTTTCCCTTATCTGATCTGCATAAAGTAAGGTTATTCCTATAGCCGCCAGACAGATACAGATACCGGATAAGTCGATAAACTTCCGCTTCATTTTCTTCCTCCCGCCCTTTTTGGATTTCGGATTCCCATATATCGTTCAAACATCTCCGTCGTGTCTAATGGATTTGTTTTTGTATTCGATGTTTTTCTATTCTTTCCACTATCTGTTTTATTGTCCAGTGGACAGAAACCAAAAAAATGTTCAAAGCTTTCCTCCGTCGAGAAAAAAGGAAAAGGCTGCTTTACTGTCGTTTTATTTTCTGCAGTTTTCGTTGGTTTAGGCTTATTCCATTCTGTAGTTAGCTTATGATCATAATTTTTCCGTTTTTCTTCATTACTCAAAACTTCGTAGGCTTCGGATGCTTCCTTAAATTTCTTCTCTGCTTCTCGATTACCTGGATTGCTGTCTGGATGATATTGTTTGGCAATCCTGCGGTAAGCCTTCTTAATTTCTTCCTGCGATACATCTCTTTGCAGACCCAATATCTGATAATAATTCATTTTTTCTATCCTCTATAATGAAAACGGGGCGCACCAAGTGACTGGCTGCGCCCCGTAAGTTTATCCAGCAGAATATCCGCCCTCCACCGTAATCAGGTTCAGTTTATCTTTTTTCTGTTTAATGGTAAGCGTAAAAGTTCCTGTTCCTTCGGAATCTCCAAAATCTTCTTTATAATCAATAACAAATGCATTCGGGAAGCAATATCTTCGCTCCATAACCCCGGCTGCCACATGCTCCACCGTTACTTTTCGGTAGCAGTCCGCCTTCTCTGCGGGTACTGCCGACCATAGGGCCAGCTTCCTGGTACTGTCAAATGGATCTCCGTCCACTGCGGTCAGGATTCTCCCGGTGATCACCAGAGTGCTTCCCACATCTTTTGTCCTGGCATTGGAATCCAGGGGAATATCGGTTGTAAATTTTACCTGGCGGACACATTCCTTTGCAATCTCAAAGCTTTCCGCCCCGTCTACGATTACTTTGTATGACATATCCTATTCCTCGCTTTCGTTTTATTCTCCGCCAAATCCGCCTTCGATCCGCGTCGCTGCATTTTCATCCTTTTTCTGTTTCATATGGATATAAAAAGTACCCACACCGCTTTCGTCGTCGATTTCCTCACTGTACTCCATGACAAATGCATTGGGCAGCACAAATTGTCGTACAACCTGACCTGCGGAAACCACCGTTACCTCTGCATTGCGGTAGCAGTCGGCCTTTTCTGAGGGAACCTGTGACCATTTTGCCAGCCCCAGGGTCGGATCGCTTCCTTCCCCACCCAGCTTATACAGCATCTTCCCCCATACCTTGACGGTCATCCCAAAATCGGTCGCTCTGGCATTCGAGTCTGCGGAAGAAAGCGAATCAAAATCTACCCTGGTGATACTTCTCTCGTCAAATACAATTTCTTCTGGCCCTCCGGTGATTTTCATACGAAATCCCATACATCCATCCTCCTTTTCGTAAGCCTTTTTCTACATTTATATGTCTGCATTAACGATGTCACGCATTGCCTGCGGACAGCCGGTTAATCTCTACTTCAAGATTTTTAACATTTCCGTTAAAGGTAATATTTAACGTACAATATCCATTTTCTTCATCAATCAAATATTCAATATCATCTCCTTTGCCCAGAATCGCATTCAGGTACTCCCGCCTGGCCAGCCATTTACTCTTCTGACTGTTCGGATTATTGGAAAAGAACTGTACAATCGAATCTTCCTTAAAATCCCCTGTTCCATGGCGCATTACTCGTTCGATATAGTTCGTTACCTGAGTTTTATAGATAGGTTCAAACATGCGACCGTCGGACATCAGATTTCTGGTTTTATACACCATGATATTGGTAATGTCATTTCCTTTAAATGCCGCATTTTCCGAGCTGAATACGAAACCAAAGTTCTTTCGGTTAATATCGTTTTTTATAGAATTAGTAAATCCGGTAATCTCCTTTGCCATGGTGGTATAGGCAGCGAGCGAATGGTTGTCGGCTTCGATATCAAAGCGTACCCCTGGGAGTTCAGGATCAACCAGTGCTTTTCCAAATTTTTCTTTTAAATAGTCCGGGCATTGGTAAGCGGCTACCATACCGGCGGCGACATAGGCTGCTCCCACATAGACGCCATCAATCCAAAGTTTTAACACATCTTCTTTTTCCTTGGAAAGTTCGGGTGAATCGTCATGCATAACCATACGCCGATCCAGAATCACACCAGATTTGTCCTTGGGGATAATTGTAAAATTCGGAAGACAAGGAATTGCGTACTCGCTGTAGGGCTTTCCCATCAGCGGACTGCAGCGTTCTTCATATTTTTCAATTCCCTCGGTTGCCAAAGTGCTGAAGGTTGTACTGTCATTCGCCTCATAGCTGAAAAAGCACTGGATTCCATAATCTTTAAATACGTCCAGCAGACGGCTTAGCGATTCCATCGTATTGGCATCACTCTTTTCTGCCTGAGAATTCCCCCTGAACCTTTCTCTAGTGAGTTTTACCCGGCTATACTGGTCTAAGGATACGTTGGGAACAACCGAATACCATACCGTATTGGCAAAGTCATTCTTGGCATTGGTCGTGTTCAGGTAGGTGATTAAACGGGAAATATTGCTGGATTTCGTCAGCAGTTCATTGGATACATTCGTCACCAACAGAGAGGGGCGCATACCGTTAATCTTTTTAGGATACTGCTCGAAGAAACACCAGATACCCAAAAGCTTTTCAATTAACGGCTTTACGGTTTTGATAAAGGCATCCTTAGATTCCCGGTAAAATTCCAGATAGGCGTTATAATTTGCCACCTCGTGAGTTTTATCTACAGCACTTTCCATGGTGGAGGACAGGGGACAAAAGGTTCTCGCCACAAGAGTTGCCACATAGTCATTGCCATCCTCATTCAGCGCATGGTAGTCTTCTTTCAGGGCTTCCATCAATCCTGTGTTTGCATGATCATCCACGGTTATCAGGGCTGTGCTCTCTACCTTCGGGGCTTCCAATACCTTCAGTTCCCCGTCTTCGCCCATACTTAAAACGCCCAGCGCCAGCGCCGCCTGTTCTTTTTTCTCTCCGCCGTCACCTAAAAGAAGTCTGGTTTTGGTATCCTCGATAGCTAACGGAAGCATTGCCATCACGTTATTATAATTGGCACTGGCTTCTTCAAACATCATGTTCAGCTTATCGGCAAGGTCGCGCTTTTTAGGATCGTCCTCGTCCAGCTTGGAATATTCGCCGTAGGTATACTGTAATTCCTTCCGGTTCTGCTTGATGGAATCCATAACCTTTTTAGGAGAAAGCATATCCGTTACCCGGTCAAACTGGAAATCTACATTGGTTTTTCCCTCGGAACGTTTTGCTTCTACCATAGACATTAACATCCCTAAGAATTCGTTCTGACGGTTCAATGGAATCTCATTCAGCATTTCTTCCGGAACCTGCTCCGGCTTTTCTGTGACGTAAATTACTTTTTGCGTGCTGGCATTGTAATAGTAATAAACCTTCGGTGAAAATTTCTCCAGCACTTCATCAAAGCTATGTACCAGCAGATGGTCATTGATCTCCTTGATTTTATCATCGGACAGACTTTCTATCCCCCGGACATCCCCCACCAGGGTAAGGATATCCAGTTTTTCCGGATTCACCGTTTCCATAAGCATGGTACGGTTTGTCTGTTTAATTGCATTTCCCATCGCTTGCTCCTCCTTGTTGAATTCCTGTGTGTTTTCCAAGATGCGCTTATCCGTAAGCTTGTTTCTCACTTGGCTTTAAATTTTTATAATGCACTTCCATCTCCGTTATGCCATCTTCAAAGGTAATGGTGATTTTTTCATTATAATAAACAGGATAGCCTGTCCCTTTTTTCAAAATCTCCATTTTTTTAAGAACCGTGCAATATTCTGACTGATTGGTTACAATGACCGAATGATCTGGTCCCGGATAAAAAACAATCCCTTCTTCACCGATTTTCCCAAGTTTTACTTCACAGGAAGACAGGATTTGTGCCAGCGTCAAAGGTTCTCCCTGACGACCGAATAGCCGATAAGTTTGCGGGGGAATATCCAGATCCTCTGCGGTTTGTATCAGGTAAAGATTGAACTTTCCTGTATAGGTGCCGACTACCTGAGGGAACCGTTTTTGCAGTAGTTGGGTTTTCGGCAATTGGTTTTTAGATGATCGGGGTTTAGGTAATTGGGGTTGCGGCTGAGATTTTTGCGACAGATTGTTTGGCGTCTGCGGCTGAGCCATATAGATAATTGTTGTATGGCTCTTTTTCAGATACCAGAAGCTTAATAAAAGAAGCATTGCTGCCAATATGCCCAGCACAATCCACAGAGGACGATAATCAGGTTTTGGAGCAGGTTCCGGGATTTTGGGGTCAGGTGTTTTGGGAATCTGAATCGGGCCAGGCTGCTTGATATGACAAATGGTATCCTGGAAATAAAGATCTACGAAAACCTCCACCTGCTCTATCTCGTCTGCCGGAATGGTCTGCTGAATTTTTCCATGATTTATCGCCGTTGTATAGGGTTCCCCATTGAGAAAGAAGGTAATTTCTCTTCCCGAAAAAGGGGGTTCGGCAAAGAGGATGGTTTGGTTATCCTTTGTATCCGTAAACGTAATTGTTATATCTGCAAAATGCTGAAAGGATGGTGCTGTCTGCTTAGCCTCAGCTTGTAAAATTGGGGAAACAGGTTCTATCCGATAATCCACCTTTAGCTGCGGCGTTATATCAAATTCTGTGCATAAATACGCCTGGACAGAGGAAAGTTCCGGGGCGTAGATGTGCAGTTCTATCGGATTAGATTCTTCCGATGTTAAAAAAGTCAGAGAATCAAATTCTGCCACAGCAAAATACTTTCCGGTGATGATTTTTCCTGTTATTTTATCTTTTGTGCTTTTTGTATCCTCTATATCCTTTGTATTTTTTATATCCGCTGCACCTAAAATAGCCTTTCTGTCTTCTGTAATTTCAGCGTTTTCTTCTTTGGTACTCTCAGCGTTTTTATCTTTTGTTTCGCTGGCCTTTGTTTTGTTATCTTTTGTTTTGCCGCCCTTTTCTCCGTTATCTTGTATTGCTTTATCTTTTGTTACTCTATCTTTTGTTTCGTCAGCTTCCTTTATTTTATCCTTTACCGTCACTTGTTCGATCCCGTCTGAGTTAAGAACAAGGATACTTACACGGCTTGCTCCGACAGGAAATGGAGCCTGTATAACGGCTTCTCCATCTCTTCTATCTGTTATCTCCAATGCTTCGCGTGGAAAGCTTATACGTTCACCTGTAATTTTTCCGATAATCTGCGACAGGGAACCGGATTGGCCTTCAAAGTAAATCGCTCCATTGGTCATTTCGGCAGCATCAAAGATATGAACCTGCGGCGTTTTCCACGCATTGCCCACAGCTATGATGAAAATATTAATTCCCTTTTCTTTTGCATCGGCTGCTGCCTGGAGATAATCTTCTCTGGACTGACGTGCTCTTTCAGTATCCGGCATATCGATTTCGCCGTCGGACAGCATAATGATATATCGTTCTTTTTCATTAGATTCTGAAAAAAGAGCAACCGCCTGAGAAAGTCCGGCTCCGGCATTTGTATAGCCGCCATATTGTATTTGATCCAACTGCATATCCAGCTTCTGACGGTCTGTGCTTAACGGCATAACCTCCCAAACTTCCGTGCCATAGGAAATCATGCCCACCGGGTAATTCGACGGCAGACTGTAAGCTCCTTGCCGGATAGCATCAACAGCACGCATGGCCCTGTCCTGCGTTTTCATACTCTCACTGGTATCCAGCAAAAATACAATTTCGGCTTCAGCGGATGCATTTTGTTCGGTAAGGTCTGCAAACTCTGTTTCCTCTGCAAAAGCCATACACACAATGATAATACAGAATAGAAAAACTGCCGTCAAAGCCAGAAGGGATGTCCGCATCTGCTTTGGTATTCTCATGCTTTTCTTCCTTCTTCTGTTCATTTGTTACTGTCCACATGTTCACAGCAACGGGCAAAAATCCTTTGATAGCTATGAAAGAATTAACGCAAATTAATCCAATAGCTAATCCAATAGCTTTTTCAGTTCCTCTGCATCCTCTTTGGATAGTTTACCATCACCAATAAAAGCACTGACCAGGCGACGGAAGGAATTATCATAACATACTTCTACCATTTCCTTCGTCCATTTATGAATGTGCTGTTCTTTAGTATACAGAGGATAATATACGTTATAGCTGGAAGTCATCGACCGTTCTGCACGAATCATTCCCATCTTCTGCAGCCCGTTTAAGAAAGTATTCAATGTCTGCACCTTCCAGTCCTTTTTCCACTCCTTTGTAGCTACATCCATAATTTCCCGAAAAGACATCGGCCTCCCCTCCGACCACAGCAGTTCCATGATTAATAACTCTGTGTTGGTTAATCCATAATTTTTCTTTATCAATGTATCATCTTCTCCTTGATTTGCGGCTTGATTGCCAGATTTGCGGCATGATTACTTTATTGCCTGCATTGCCCAAATTATTAGTACCATTAGATGAATTTTGTTATTTTGTGAGGATTTACGGAAATTAGTGCGGGCACTTGGTATATGTCGTAGTGCTTATTAATTCTTTTCCCTTTGCATATCCACAAATCTCACATATCTGTGCTTTATATTTCCTTACTATACATCCTCCCTTTCCATCATCTTGATGCTCAATTGCTGTCCCGCTAATAAATTCATGAATACATATAGCTCTGGCATCTTTATCGACATTACTTAAATCATGAATACCGCCATTATCATCTATACAATAATAATCATAAGGCAAAACTTCCACTTTTTGTTCTACATCTCCAGCTACAAGCGAAATATTCGTACTCATCATATAACCTGTTTCATCATAATATATATTTGACTGTTCATACGCCAAAGCCGTCATAGCGCCTGCCATACAAATAACTCCTGCTGTAAGAATAGATAACATACGCTTCGTTTTTCGATTTGCTCTCATCTCTAATACTCTCCTTCTATACATTATTTTTGTACTTCTGTTCGCTGCACCTGAAAAGAATCGATTTTCTCCTGCATTTTCACTCTTCGCAGCAAGTTCCAAAATCATCTTTCCATATCTGCAGCGTTCTTCATCGCCCTTTCCCTGTAAAACCACACTGTCTGCATACATTTCACTGACTATCGAAAGTTCATAAAACAGGGCATAACTCAGCGGATTAAACCAGTGCACTATCATCACTGCCCCACTTAAAAATTTCATCAGTGAATCGCGATGTTTTATATGTGCCAATTCATGCTTAATAATATCCTGGTACGTCCCTTCCTCCAGCGTTTCATCCTCCTGTACAGGAAAAACGATCGCTGGTGAAAAAAGTCCTCCCGACATCGGCGTGCGGCAATGCTCTGAACGAATAAATTTTACTTTCTTCTTAATGTTCAGTTCCTCTTTCAGATATAAAAAACACTTCCTGTACTTATCTTCTTCATTTTCATCACTTGTGAAATATAGTCTGCTCATCTTCCGGTAAGCTATGGCCTGCTTTAAAAAAATCACTGCCGCAACAATACTCATCAAAAGCATTACTGCCAATATCTGCTTTACCTTCAAAGAGAACTGCGGAAGTTTTCGACTAAAAATAATCATGTATTCCGAAACTATAGTATCTGTTTTCTGGAATATTTTCTTCTGCTCCCACAATCCCAAATGATACATTCCCTTTAAAATCAAATATTTAAAGCTGGAAAATGGTATTAAATAAAAGGCAACTGCTATTTTCAGCACTGTATATTTCCATTGCAGCGAAAAATATCGCTTTGCCAATGGATAGAAAATAATATACATAAGAAAAATCACGCTTCCGGAAAGTGACATCACAAAAAGAAGATTTTTAAAGGCTGCCATAAACATTTCTTTCAGCATTATCCCAATCCATCTTTTGCTATATAACGATATTATTAGATATATAATTTTTTTCTAATACATTTGATTATAAAGCGCCTTCCATATTTTGTCAAGCATATTTAGGATTTTTTGTCGATAATTGCAATTAATATTTTATGTCTATTTTCTGATATCCAGGCAGCAGCAAAACTCTCATTTCCACATTATAATCCCGATAATTTGGGTATAGAATCCTATTTTCATTTCCTCAATACAACACCTAACATAGCCCCCAGCGCAGCTTCTGTATTTGGCATACATTGATATGGATTGATCAGATGTTTCTGAAAAACGGAATCGGTTATCGTTGTCTTATATTCAAAATATCCTGCAAATGCTTCTCTGGATACTTTATTTATCCTTCGATTTCCCTTAAACCAGTAATCGCTGCTATGTCCTCCCCCCAACTGATTATTTGTAATTCCTCCAAATAAATCTTTTGGCAGAACAATCATATTTTTATAATTGGCAAATATTGTTTTATTCATTACTTCTCTCACATCATGATATAAATCGCTTATTTCTTCAAAATATAATTTTCCTGAAAGACCAGCTAACTGTTCACATCCATCTGGCTTTAAAAAAAGATGGTATACAGTATAGTCAATAATATAATATTTTTTTAAGGGAGAAATTGTCAGACTTAAATATCGCCTGCGGCTGTTTCCGGAAATCCTTCCCTGGAATAAATCCATGGCTGCCTGAATAATATCGTTTTGTACATCCAATTCTGCCCATTCATGAATCGTTTTTGTATAAACAGTTTTCACCCTGTTCACGCAAATCTGATTGACCGAATGATCATAGCTTAATTCTTTATATTCTGCCTGTTTTGTACATCGAAAACGATCGCTTAGAAATCCGCTTCCCCTCACCATAAGAGAATCCAACGCATGTCCGAATTCATGAAAAAATGTTTTATATGGAGGATGCAGCCGACTTTTACTATCTATTTCATAATACATAATCCTTGGCCTGCCCCAGAAATCTCTTCCAAAATACGCCGATGCCCCATGGGGAACAGGATTACTTTCGGTAAATAACTGCATATAAATACCATTTCTTTTATTCATCAATTCGCTCATCCGGACAACTGTTTTTTCATCCAGCATATAAGACATACATTTTATCTTTGCCATATGATGAAAAAATCCATTATCATTTCTGCGAAAAAATTTCTTAAAAGCCTGTTTTCGTTCAGGATATTTTTTTTCGTAGAGTTCAATAAATTCATAAAGTACCTGCATAGTAAATTCGCCAGAAAAAAACATCTTTTCTGACAAATGTTCAGAATTTAAACATGCCATTAAAGTTTTATTATACCTTGTTTTATAAGCCTTTAATTGTTCTGTGAAATCAGGATATTGTACTTTTTGTTTCATTTTTCTCTCCTGTTTATCCCAATATAACCGCCTAATTATAAATCATTCGTCCTTTTGAAAAATAAGTGATATCGTTTCAATATTCTACTAGATTAATCAAGGATTCGTTATATTTTCTTTTTTTAAGTTAGCGTACCATGTATGGAGAAAACAAAAGTTTTTCTGTTTCCGTAATGGACAATCCGCCTGCTTTAATCGCTTCTAATGTTCCAATAATACTAATTAATATCTTTTTCTCTTCTTCGATAAAACAATTGTTCCTGTGTTCCTCATAAGATTTCCATATAGCAAAGAAATCCTTACTTCCGGGTTCGTAATCATGATAAAAAATGTAACAAGTTCATCATAAGCCAACGCTGCAGAATAAAGCTTATCCGCGATTTTATTAAATACAATATTTTCTGTTTAATAAGGGCATTGTCCCGTGTATTTTAAATAAATTAAATCTTCCTTATCGCCATATTGGTGATGATTTGTATGGTATTTTAAATCACGCAGTACCATTTGCTGTACGAATGTTTCATTGATATTGCTATTTGCAAGATGGCTGCTTATCAAAAAATCATTGCGGTAAAGCTTTCCAAGTGCCTGAATTTGAACAAACCAAAATTGATAAATTTTCTCTATCGACCAATTGATATTACTGTAAGCATCATGATAGATTTTATTTACGGCTGATATTATCGTTTTATTTTTATTATCCCCGGAAATTTCCAGTTCTTTAATTTTAATACATTTAACCTCCGGATGTGAAAAAAGTTTATCAACAAATACGCCTAAATTTGTTTCAACAGAATCTTTGCTTAATTTAATCATAGCTTTCACCTTCCTTGTCCGTAAAAATTTCCAAGAGCGTTTCGTTTCTGCCTATATGGGCGAATTTAGTTTCGCAGCCAGTTCTGCCCTGGCTTCTGGTATTTTCAATGCTTTCATTGCTGGCTGTTCCTTTTGGCTTGGCAATTAAATTCTTGGAACCGCTCTTCCTTTGATTTGCAAAATTTCCTTTTTCATGCTTCTCATTATGCTCTTTGCTTTCCCTTCTTTCCTCCTCCAGTTTCTCCAATTCCTGAAAAGCAGAAAGTCCGGTTTATGTCAAGGTTATGATTAAATTTTTTTACTATTTTTGTTCTATGCTAAATTTTATTAACTTCATTGAATCAGCCATAAAAATTCACAAATC
>VSOC01000094.1 GCA_009774615.1 Lachnospiraceae bacterium | reverse complement strand
ACTAGGAAAGGCAGGGAAAATGGATAAGGAAGTACGCAAGAAACGTCATTTATCGCAGACACAGTTTATTGCATATGGTTTTTTTGCCATTATATTGATTGGAGCGCTTTTACTAATGCTCCCCATCGCCAACAGGGGTGGGAAGAACCTGGGATTTATTAACTGTCTGCTGACAGCGACCAGTGCTACCTGCGTGACGGGGCTGGTTGCGGCAGATACATGGAGCCAGTGGACGCTGTTTGGTCAGATGGTGATTCTGGCTATGATTCAGATTGGCGGTCTGGGCTTTATTACCATCGGCGTCTTTGTTTCCATTATTCTGCGGCGCAGGGTGAGTTTAAAGGCGCGGGGGCTGATGCAGGAAAGCATGAATACGCTGCAGATTGGCGGCATTGTCCGGCTGGCGAAAAAAATCGTCCAGGGGACGATCTTATTTGAAGGCGCAGGGGCAGTACTTCTGTCCATCCGCTTTGTGCCGGAGTTTGGCTTTTTCCGCGGGGTGTACTATGGGATTTTTCATTCGATTTCTGCTTTCTGCAACGGCGGTTTTGACTTAATGGGAATCCGGGAACCTTACAGTTCGCTGACCTATTACGCAGGGGACTGGCTGGTAAATTTTACGATTATCAGTCTGATTGTGATCGGGGGAATTGGTTTTATCGTATGGGACGATTTATCGAAGAAAGGGCTGCATTTTCGCAAATATCTTCTGCACACCAAGATTGTCCTGGTGACGACGGCAATCCTTCTGGCTGGAGGAAGCCTGTTCTTTTTTGCCCTGGAGAGGAATAATTTAATGGTGGGAATGCGCCCGGGGGAAATGTTTTGGACCTCTCTTTTTCAGTCGGCGACGGCGAGGACGGCAGGCTTTAATACTACGGATACGGCGGCGCTGACCGACGGGAGCAAGCTGCTGACGATTATTTTAATGTTTATCGGCGGAAGTCCCGGATCGACGGCAGGCGGAATTAAGACAACGACCCTTGCCGTGCTGCTCTTAAGCGCCAGGGCAAGTATCCGCCAGACGGTCGGGGTGGAGATTTATAACCGGAGGCTGGACGACGAGGCGGTGCGGCAGGCAGGTCTGATTTTAATTATTAATCTGGCGCTTGCCATGGCGGCAGCGATGTGGATGGTGCTTGCCCAGCCGGAGCTTGCGATGTCGGATGTATTGTTTGAAACTTTTTCCGCGATTGGGACAGCGGGGATGTCCACAGGGACGACAAGGGAGCTTCTGCTTGCCTCGCGTGTGCCGCTGATTATTCTGATGTTCTGCGGGAGGGTGGGAAGCCTTTCTTCTGCGCTGGCCTTTACGCAGTCAAAGAAAAAGCCGCCAGTGATGCAGCCGGTGGAGAAGATTACAGTGGGATAAGGAAGATAAGGAAACCGAACGCTGTTATCGGCAAAAGGAAACCAAAACAGTGTTATAGAGGAAAGGGAAATGAGGAGAGATTGGAGGATCGGTTAGGATGAAATCAATTTTAATTATCGGCATGGGGCGGTTTGGCCAGCATTTATGCAGGAACCTTGCAAAACTGGACAATGAGATTATGATTGTGGATCAGGAGGAGGACTGCTTAGAGGACATGCTTCCCTACGTGGTCAGTGCAAAGATTGGGGACTGTACGAATGAAACCGTGTTAAAGAGCCTGGGAGTTGCCAATTTTGATCTCTGCTTTGTCTGTATTGGAACAAATTTCCAGAGCAGCCTGGAAATTACCAGCATGGTGAAGGAACTTGGGGCAAAGTACGTGGTCAGTAAGGCCAACCGGGATATTCACGCAAAATTTTTACTGCGCAACGGAGCCGACGAGGTGATTTATCCCGACCGTGACATTGCCGAAAACCTGGCTGTGCGCTACAGTGCAAACCATGTATTTGATTATATTGAACTGACAGACGAATTTTCGATTTATGAGATACCGCCTTTGGGAAAATGGGTGGGAAAGAGTTTAAAAGATCTGGATCTGCGCAATCATTATGATATCAGCATCCTTGCCATTAAGGGAACCGATGAAAATGAAACCATGGATATGATGCCCAAAGCCGACTATGTGATTCGGGAAAATGAGCATTTGATGGTGATTGGGAGGAAGAAGGATATCGATAAGGTGCTGGCGATGATGGGGTAGACGTTGGAGGAGTAATGGCGTGAAGCTTTCGTTGAAAAATATTGGGAAGATAGGAGAAGCTTCGGTTGAGATCCATGGGATTACGGTAATTGCCGGAGAAAATAATACGGGAAAAAGTACGGTTGGGCGTGCTTTGTTTGCGATGTTTAATAGTTTTTATGAGATTGAACAGCAAATAAGAGCGGAGAGGATGCAGAATATTGAAATATTAATGATGACGATGTATCGAAGTCTGACGAACCGCTATTTGCACAGGATTACTATGCGCAGGTTTAATGTGGAAAAAATTGTTTCGGGAATTATTGACAATATCGACTTTTATAAGAAAGATGCAGAAGAACTTAAAACATTTATTGTGAATGAAATGTTCAAAGGTGACGAAAGCTTTATTAAGGACAGAGATGCTTCCCGGGTTGATGAATTTATCGCACAGATGATGGCGGGATTAAATATTACAGACGATGATATTTTTAGGTTTGTTTTAAGAAAAAAATTGAATGCAGAATTTCATGGTCAGGTGAATAATGTTTTTCTTGAAAATAGCGGTGAAATTATTTTATCGATTAAAGATCAGGAAATGGCAGCTGCAATTAGGGATAATGAAGTTAAACGTATAGCTGGTAAAATGGAACTCCATTCAGAATGTGTTTATATTGATGATCCGTTTATTTTAGATGAGGAATATGAGGATGATGCTTATGATGTAAGATATTTGGATCATAGAAAAAATTTAGCTAAGAAGCTTCATGTTCAAAATCAGGCGAATCTTATTGATGAGATTATACGGAATAAGAAACTGGGAAAAATATACAGCAAACTTTCGGACGTATGCAGTGGAAATATTGTAATGAATAAAGATTCCAGCCTGGGTTATCAAAGAAAAAATACGGATAAGGTTCTTGCTGCGAAAAATTTATCTACCGGATTTAAAACTTTTGCAATTCTTAAAACTTTGCTGCAAAATGGTACGATAGGGTATCAGGGGACGATTATTTTAGATGAGCCGGAAATTCATCTTCACCCGGAATGGCAGCTTTTGTTTGCGGAACTTATTGTATTGCTGCAGAAGGAATTTGATGTGCACATACTTTTAAATACCCATAGCCCTTATTTCCTTAATGCGATAGAGGTTTATTCAGCCAAATATGGGATAGATGATCGGTGCAAATATTATCTGGCTTCTTCGGAAAATGATATTTCTTATCTTGAGGATGTAACGGATAATATTGAAAAAATTTACAGCAAGTTAGCCCAGCCTTTACAGGAATTAGAGAATGAGAGGTATCGGTTGTGATCGATTTAAACGATTATCCTATTTTTCGGGAAAATAAAGAAACATTGAGAGAAACGTCGAAGGATGACAGCAATGCTTCCCTTGTGCATTATATGACAGATTCAGAAATGGAAGTTGTAAATTTTGATCAGGTGAAGAGGTGCTATGTCAATGCACTTGGCCTTTCCGAAAATAATGCTTCGTCAGTCGATGCGCTGGTGCAGTTTGCAGATTGTATTGCTTTTGTGGAATTTAAGAATGGTAAAGTAAATAACCGCAATGTAAAAGATAAAATACGCGACAGTCTGCTGATGTTTACGGATATAACCGGAGGAAGCATTGCCGTTACCCGAAAAAAGGCGGAACTTTTTATTGTATATAATCTTGAGCGAAATCCTTTGCCGAATCAGTTAAAAAAGGGTGTGGTGCAGGAATCCCCGTCAAGACTTGCCATAGCGAATTATATTGCAGATAAGGCCGGGGAAGAACATATTTTATTTGACCTGGAACGGTATCAAAAATTGTATTTTCGGGAGGTTCATACATATTCAAAGGAAAAATTTGCAGAATATTTAAAACGGCAGGAGATTTAGTCCCTGCCGAACCTTTTCATGAAAATTTTTTGATTCTCCTTTTCGCTTCCTCCACGGTTTCTCTGTTCTTAGTGAGATAACGGTCAACAAATGCGTCCTCTATTTTTGTGTACCCCTGTACAACCGTATCTTCAATTTTCCCAAATGTGCCAACAACTTTTTCTGCTATTTTTTCATTTGCCTTTACCAATTTAGACTTTGCCATGATTTCATTCCTTTCCTTATTTGCCTGTCCCATGCAGAGTGCAGACAGCATTTTGCGGCTTATTCCCTGATGCCCTTTGTCAAAGGAATCAGACAGAGCAGGACAACAATACCGACAAGACCAATCGCAATACCCATGATCATTTTTCCCCAGACCATGCTAAAGCACATTCCAACGCCTAACGCCAATGCGCCAGCAACACCGACGATAACGGTAAGGACTGTTTTTGAGGAAAAGCGGACGGGTTCTTTGTGTTCCATTTTTCTCCACACAATCAAGGTGGTAAGACCGAGGACAATTCCAACACAACCGAATATAATCCCCGGCTGGAATGCGTCCCATTCGGGTATGAGCGCCATGCACATACCAAGGGCAAATAATACTCCGCTGACCGTTCCCAGCACCATTGCAGTAAAACTACTTTTTTTCATCTGAAACTACCTCCTAGAATGATTAAACCAACAGTTGTTGCTTTTGTGTAAATCAAGTATAATGAAAACGGCATGGAAAAACAATCATCAATCTTTGCACATCTGTTGGAATAATGAAAGGTGGTCTGTATGAATACGAAAAATAACAGGCGGCGGCGCGAATCCATTGAAAGGATAGAAAAAGTGTTTATCGAATTGCTTCAGACAAAAGAACTGCATGAGATAACGGTTTCAGACATTTGTAAAAGGTGTGAGTTAAACCGCAGCACCTTTTATGCTAATTTTGCAGATATATATGAACTTGCGGATAAGATGCGCGAATATTTAGAGGGCGAGGTAGAACGGCTTTACGAGGCAGAAAAAACGCAGAAGTTTAACAGTAATGACTATCTGCGGCTGTTTTGCCATATCAGGGAAAACCAGTTGTTTTACCGCACTTATTTCAAACTCGGTTACGATAACCAATTCAAACTCAAATATTATGATATTCACCAGGCCGAGCGGCACTTTGACAACAGGCATATTGAATACCATGTCGAATTTTTCAGAAGCGGATTTAATGCGATTGTTAAAATGTGGCTGGCAGGCGGGTGTAAGGAAACACCGGAAGAAATGGACGAGATTATCCGAAGTGAATATCAGGGGCGCAGTTAATGCAAAGTAGAGAGGTTGGGAAACTTTCCAACAAGCAAAATCTGTCCGGCAAGCCATAGGCGCGGGTGGTAGATCAAGGCTCTTTTGTAATCAACCATTTTATGCAAAAATTCATTGTAATGTAAAGTGGAAAAAGTTATAATAAAGGAAAAAGGATAAGGATGGAGGGAATTTGTATGAAGCTTAAAAAACAAATTGCAGCTGTATTGATGGGAACTATGATTATCTCTGCATCAGAGAACGTTATTGGCTTTTCTCCTGTGATTACATCAGAAGCTCATTCTGGAAGAACGGACGCTCGCGGAGGCCATAAGGATAATAAAAACAAAAGTGGTTTAGGTTCTTACCACTACCATTGCGGCGGTCATCCGGCACACTTACACAGTGATGGGGTATGTCCGTATTCTTCAAACAGCACTACGACGACAACTACAGAAACATCAAAGGCAAGTACTGCATCTTCAACCAATAATGCAGCAGAAACGGTTAGTGCAGCTGAAGTAATCGATAAAGCCACGATAATGAAGGTTCAGGAAGCGTTGAATAATAAGGGCTATGACTGTGGTACAGCGGATGGTATTGCAGGAAAGAAAACGAAGGCTGCTTTGGAAAAATTTCAGAAAGATAATCAGTTGACTGTTGATGGAACAATAAGTAAAGAAGTGCTGAAATTATTGGAAATAACGGAGAATAAGCAGTGATTTTTCTATATCCGGCTGCTCTGTTCATTGGATGAAGGGTGAAAAATAGGAATATGCCAGTGCATGAAAACTGTATTGTATTAATCATGATGAACTGGTTTATGATTTAAGAATGGGAGGCAGGAAAGAATGACATTGTTACAGGAAGCATATACGCTTATGCAAGGGCAGTCAGAGAAAAATATCCAACTGATTGTGGAACTTTTTCAGACAATGTCGTCGAGAGGAGAGGCAACAGCTAAGTTACTATCGGAGGCTTTCAAGCGGACTGGTCTTGCGAAAAATGTGGTAAAACTGCCAGATGATTTTGATGAAACTTTTGATGCACTTGTGATGCCGTTACTTTGAAAAAGTGGTTGACGGAAGCGCAGATAAGTGCTAACATATTTTATAGAAAAAGGTGTTACCGTGAAGCAACGGTTCGCCTTGGTTAATAGTAGCTCAAAAAAGCAACCTAACTTTGGTCGGAGCGGTTGCTTTTTTGATGTTTTTTATTTCTTTCGGTCTGTCGGATACTGATTATCGTGACAATGATGCTGATAATCGTCATTACAATACCGACAAGTTCCAAAATCATTCCGAACACCAATAGTATGTACCCTTCCGCTTTATTTTCCATATGTATCCCCTCCTCCGGTACTGGAAGTTCTCAAAATGTACTCATTTTGGCAAAAGGCGAACCGCTACCCGTTTTGATAACACCTATGTTTATTCTATCATAGTGACAGCGTTTTGCAAGATGTGACAGCAAACAAAATCATATTTTTCGTTTTATTTTTCTCTTTGATTTGTAGACCTTAAACGGATTCATGCACTTCTGGCTTCAAAATTCATTTAGAGATGGAATGCGCAAAAACCTTGACTTTCCCTGTACTTTGTGCAAAAATATAGCTTAATCGGACGAAGTCCGGCCTTATTTTATATTGAAGGCTTAATTAAAGGGCAGAACATTAGTTTGGATGTAAAGAAAGAAGGAAGAAAACAATGACAAAGATTGATGTGATTTCCGGTTTCCTGGGTGCAGGGAAGACGACATTTATTAAGAAGCTTTTAGAAGAGGCTGTGGCAAAGGAACAAGTTGTACTGATTGAGAATGAATTTGGTGAGATTGGAATAGACGGCGGGTTTTTAAAGGATTCCGGTATTGAAATTCGGGAAATGAATTCAGGATGCATCTGCTGCTCGCTGGTAGGAGATTTTGGAAAGTCCTTAGAGGAAGTGATTACCACCTATCATCCGCAGCGGGTAATTATCGAGCCTTCCGGCGTGGGCAAGCTTTCGGATGTCATGAAGGCCGTGCGGGATGTGGCTGTTCATCTGGATGTGGAACTGAACAGTTCGGTAACGGTTGTTGATGTTAAGAAATGCAAAATGTATATGAAGAATTTTGGTGAATTTTTTAACAATCAGATTGAATATGCAGGAAATATTGTCCTGAGCCGGACAGACATTGCCGATAAGGATAAGGTGGAAGCGGCGGTAGCCATGATTCGGGAGCATAATGCCGAGGCAACCATTATTACAACGCCGATTGATCAATTGACCGGGGAACAGCTTCTGGAAATTATCGAGAAGCCGGATACGATGATGGCAGATCTTCTGGCCCAGGTGCAGGCAGAGTACCAGGAGCATGATCACCACCATCATGACCACGATCACCATCACGATCATCATGAAGGACATGAACATCATCATGAAGAACACGATCACCATCACGAAGAACACGATCATCATCACGAAGACGACTGTGTCTGCCATGATCACGGTCACGATCACCACGAAGCTCATGCTCATCACCACGAGGATGGCTGCGATTGCGGCTGCCATGATCACGACCATCACCATCACCATGCAGACGAAATTTTTACCAGTTGGGGTTTGGAAACGACGATTCCCTGCACCAGAGAAAAGCTGGAGGTTATTCTGGAAAAGCTGGCGGAAACAACGGCTTATGGAGAGGTTCTTCGGGCAAAGGGAATGCTTCCTTCGGAGGAACCCGGGAAGTGGCTGTATTTCGATCTGGTTCCCGAGCAGTATGAAATTCGTGAAGGCTCACCGGATTTTACCGGAAGAGTGTGTGTGATTGGTGCGCGGTTAAAGGAAGATGAATTAAATCAGGTATTTGGCAGGAGATAAACGATGGCAGAGTATGAATTAGAGGATGATATTATCCCGGTATTTTTAATTAACGGATTTTTAGAGGCGGGAAAGACGCAGTTTTTACAGTTTACGATGGCACAGGATTATTTCCGGACCGAGGGGAAAACGCTTTTGATCGTCGGTGAAGAGGGCGATACAGAGTATGATCCTGAACTTTTAAAGCGAACCCGGACAACCATTGTCTATGTGGAGGATCAGGAACAGCTAACCCCGGAATATCTGACGGAACTGGAATTGTTAAACAACCCGGAGCGTGTGCTTCTGGAATGGAACGGCATGTGGAACCAGGATGAATTAAAGCTGCCTAAGGACTGGGAGGTTTACCAGCAGGTGACAGTTATCGACGGTTCTACGCTAAATCTTTACCTTGCCAATATGAAACCGCTTCTCGGGGCAATGCTGCGCAATTCAGAACTGGTTATCTGCAACCGCTGTGATGACGTAAGCGACGAATCTCTGACGGCTTATCGGCGGGCAATCCGCGCTATGTGCCAGAACGGTCGGTTGGTTCTGGAGGATAAGGAGGGGGAAATACAGCAGGATATGCTGGAAGAAGATCTGCCCTATGATGTCCACGCCGAGGTTATTCAGATAGAGCCGGAGGATTTTGGCATCTGGTACTTTGACTGCATGGATGTACCCGAACGCTATGAAGGAAAACTGGTGGAGTTTACCGGAATGGTGTTAAAAAGCCCGGAGTTTCCGAAAAACTACTTTGTTCCGGGCAGGATGGCGATGACCTGCTGCGAGGCGGACATGACCTTTATCGGCTATGTCTGCAAGGCCAGGGAAGCCAGAAACCTTGAAACGAAGCAGTGGGTGCATGTAAAGGCAAAGGTGGCCTATGAATTTTGGAAAGATTATGGAGAAAAAGGCCCGGTGCTTTACGCGGAATCCGTTGAACCGGCAGAAGAGATTAAGGGGTATGTGCAGTTTTAGCTTGTTGGAGGGATGATGAGAAAAGTATATGCGGCAAGTATTATCTGGAAGGGTGTGTTGGGTGGAGGGATTATCACAGAGGATGATAAGATGACTTATAGAACAGGAAAACTGCTTATTCCGGAGAAGATAAAAAATCTGGAGATGAAATACTGCGATATCCAATCCATTATCTGCGGAAGAATCCTGCTTTTTCCAACGATCGAAGTGGTTCTTCCCGAAGAAAGCTATAAGTTCATTGTATTTAACCGAAAAGGGTTGTTGAATAATATAAACTTGAATCATTTGCGGAAGAAATGATAAACGTTATTGCAGTTTAGCTGTCACCATGCGTGGCAGCTATTCTTTTGTTATCGTATAGTGTATGTGGTGGAAGCTGTTAAGCGTGATTTTTTAGATTGACTGGATTTTAAACGCTTATTGCAGCATACCTGCATCGATAAATCGTCAAACTGACATGAACCCTGCACAGAAGGTCAATATTTTCCCGGATAAAAGACGGAAATTTGTAAGGAAAATGATGTGCTTTTTTTCTGGGTCTATGCTATACTAAGGTATATCCAACACGGTGCCTGGGAATGCAGATCCTTTTGGGACAGGCGTACTTTTCCGGATTAGGTATAAAACAAAGTACAGTTTGACACACTTTAAATAAATGCGTAGAATAAAGATACATTAAGCAGGAGTAAATAAAATGGATAACACAAATTATGAAGAGGTCTTAAGGAGAAGGCAAGAACGGCGAAGACGGGAAAAGCTGCGCCGCAAGAGAAAAGTAATGATGATTTACATGCTGATGTTTTCGGTGGCCCTGATTGCAGGGGGTTCTGCCTTTGCCCTTTGGAAATATAGATTGAACCATGAAAATAACCAGGAAAAGATATTAAGCAGCAGTGAAAGCAGTGCATTTGATGAGTCACAGGATGCAGTGGCAGCGGTGAATCCAACACCGGAAACTTCACCGGATGGTTCCGATTTGCCGGGAAGTTCTGATTCATTGGATAACGCTGATTCATCGGATAGTCCTGAAGGCCAGGAGAGCCAGCAGGGTCAGGAGAACCAGGAAGGTCAGCTTCAGAGTGCTGTTGATTCTTCAAATCCTTCCGATTCTTCAGACACTCCGCAAAAGCCCGCGAATATTTTCCAGCGTTTCTTTGCCTGGATAGGCAGTTTTTTTAACGGAAAAAAATCACCGGATAATACAGAACTTGCCCACTCCTCTCCTGAGCCGGAGGAAAGCGGTACACAGGAGTCATCGGAAACTCCTGAAGAGGATGTGCCGGAGGAAACGCAGCAGGAGGTGCAGGTTCCGGATATGAATACACCGGAAGGGCGGCTGGCAAATCTTTTGTTTGTAACCGATCGTCTGGCCCTTGGCTATGATTATGATCAGGCTATTGCTCTGCTAAAGACGAATGAGGAGTTTTCAACGAACCCCGAAGTGGTTCAGGCATTAGAAAGATATGAAACGGAAAAAGCTTCCCTGGTGGAATATGATTTAAAAAAGGTTACGCATGTATTCTTTCATTCTCTGGTTATTGATAATGCCAGGGCATTTGACGGAGATAATGATGCCAAGGGCTATAACCAGGTGATGACCACACAAAATGAGTTTTTAAAAATCCTGGAGGAAATGTACAACCGCGGATTTGTCCTGGTTCGTCTTCATGATATGGCGCACGAGGAAATGGATGAAAATGGAAATGTGCGGATGGTTAAAGGAAAGATTATGCTTCCCGAGGGCAAGCAGGCGTTTGTTATGTCCCAGGATGATGTGTGCTATTATCCGTATATGAATGATGACGGCTTTGCAAAAAGAATTATTATCGGTGAAAACGGAAAGCCCACCTGTGTTATGGAACTGGAGGATAAAACCGAGGTTGTTGGTTCCTATGATCTGGTTCCTCTTCTGGAAGATTTTATCCAGCTTCACCCGGACTTTTCCTATAAAGGGGCAAGGGCAGTTATCGCATTTACCGGTTATGAAGGGATTTTAGGCTACCGCACGGCTGCCTCTTATCAGGATAAAAACCCCAATTATGAGGCAGACCGTCAGCAGGCCGCATTAGTTGCCCAGTGTCTGCGGGATAATGGCTGGGAGCTGGCTTCCCATAGCTGGGGACATCGCTATCTGGGCCAGATTGATTTTGAAAAATTTGTGGCCGATTCCGATAAGTGGGAAGCAGAAGTAGAGTCGATTATCGGGCCTACGGATATTATTCTCTTCCCCTTCGGCGATGATATCGGGGACTGGCACGGTTATGCTTCGGATAATGATCGCTTTAACTACCTGTATTCCCTGGGCTTCCGCTATTTCTGCAATGTGGACTCCGCGCAGTACTGGGTACAGTTCGGTGATACCTATATGCGCCAGGGCCGGAGGAATCTGGACGGCTTTAGGATGTGGCAGGATATCGTCGCCGGGCAGGAAGGGCGCACGGAGGATCGGAAGCTTGATGATTTGTTCCGTGCAGAGGATGTTTTCGACCCGGCAAGACCGACGCCTGTGGAGTGGGAGTAATAGATGTCTTCAATCCGGCAGGATCTGTATCTGGGGTGGGAGTGAAAGCTGTCTTTATCCCCGATGGATGCCCTGCACCTGCGGAGTAAAAACAAGGAAGAAAACGTTACTGTTCACACGTTCACAGTAACAGGAAAACCTCCATTAACTGCTTCCAGTAATCGGAGAAAGCTGCTTTTTCCACGGAATTTTCAAATAATACAGGGATTTGCCCTATCTTTTCCCCGTTTAGGCGATAGACCAGCCATCCTGCCTGGTTTCCCTTTTTTACCGGGGCATCGGCATATTCCTGGATAACCAGTTCGCGCTCAATGGCGGAAAAATCCTCGCCCGTGGTGCTCAGATAGGAAAATACCTGGTCGTACATCAGGCTGACGATGTCGTCTTTTCCGTTTTTCACGATCATTTCCGGAAGAGGAAGGGGATCGGCGTCCTGATAAATCCGGCAGTTGGCAAAACCATAATTGAGCAAAGTCAGTGCGTCGGCAAAGCGTGCCTTAAAATCCGGAGCTGCCATAACCGCGGCAATCAGACGAACGCCGTCTTTTTCCGCGGTTCCGGCAAAGCAGTACTTGGCCAGGGAGGTGGAGCCGGTTTTTAGTCCGGTAACGGTAAAATTTGTCGCCATTTTCAGCAGTTTGTTGGTATTGGATAGACCGAATTCTTTTGTCCCCTGCTTGGTCACATGGGTGATGGTGTCCATCCAGATCGTAGAATAGTTGTGAATCTGCGGGTAGCGGTTGATCAGTTCACGGCTCATCAGGGCAATGTCCCGGGCAGAGGTGACATGGGTGGGAGAATCGGTAAGGCCGCAGCAGTCTTCAAAATGGGTATTGTTCATCCCAAGTCCGGCTGCGCGGTCATTCATCATTTTAACAAATTCTCCTTCGCTCCCTGCGATATATTCGGCCATGGCTACCGAGGCATCATTTCCCGAAGCAATAACGATGCATTTAATCAGGGTTTCTACGGTTTGGGTTTCGCCTTCCTCCAAAAAGACCTGGGAACCGCCCATGGATTTGGCATAAGCGCTGGTGGTAACCAGATCGTCCATGCGGATTTTTCCGGATTCTAAGGCGTCAAAAATTAAAATCAGTGTCATAATCTTGGTAATGCTGGCTGGCCTTCGGGCCTGGTCAGCATCTTTTTCGTATAAGACCTGGCCTGTGGAAGCTTCCATTAAAAGTGCTGAGGGTGCGGCAACCTCCGGCCCCGACAGCACGGCCTGGGCGTCGGCATTTGCAGGCGCGGCCTTGTTTTCGTCGTCAAACAGGTTAGGAAGTGTGGAGGCTGGCTTTGGGTAAGTGAAAACGGAGGAAGGCTCTGCATAGGATAAAGGCAGGGAATACGCAGGGCGAACCGAAGCTAAGGCTGAGAAAACAGGGTGAAAGCTCATGGAAAGGGAGAGGAATATTGTCAGAAGCAAAGAGGAAGTTCGTTTCATGGTTTATGCTCCGCTTGAAGATTCTCTTTTTCATATTTATGGGAAGAAAGCATAAGATATGTTACTTTTTGGTAAGAAAAACGCAAGGAAATAGGCATTGACCACAGAAAAATCTCCATGGTATACTTTTTACGGTGAGAGAATGAAGAGAAAAAAGCAGTTGGAAACGGAGAGAACGGAGGGTATTAACCGATGAAAAAGAGATTACGCCTGCTTAGTCTTGGAACAGCAGTCAGTTTATTGTGGAGCAGTATTGCATTTGCCATGGAGATTGTTCCGCCGAACCCCCTTTCGCCTGGGGTTTATGCCGAATCCGGGGAAGCAGATGCCAGTTTGCCTTCTGCCGACAGTCAGCCGGGAGGAGCAGGAATTACCAAAGTGCCTGCCGACGGGACGGGGAGCACAAATCCATCGATGCAAGAACCAGGAACAGGAAATCTTCCGGTGCAAACGCAGGAAACAGAAAGTCTGCCGGCGCAAGGACCAGGAACAGGAAATCTCCCGGTGCAAGATCCAACAGCAGGAAATACGCCCACGGATGCCGCGCAGGAAAGCCCCTCGCAGCCTTCTGCGCTTGAGGGAACTGTTTTTGCCGGATCGGGCAAGATTGCGGCACCTGACGTGGCTGCAGAAGGTGCAGTGCTCTTGAATGCAAATACCGGGCAGATTATTTTTGAAAAGAATGCGAGAACGCCTTTTTATCCGGCCAGCATTACCAAGGTGATGACAGCGCTTCTGACCGTGGAAAACTGTAATTTAAGTGATGTTGTTACCTTTTCCCGGACGGCGACGACGAATCTGGAATCCGGAGCCGTGACCATTAGTCTGACGGAGGGTGATCAGCTCACCGTAAAAGACAGCTTGTATGCCCTTTTGCTGAAGTCAGCGAATGAAGTGGCGAATGGTCTGGCGGAGCACATGGGTGGAACGATTGATAACTTTGCCAATATGATGAATGTCCGGGCTGCACAGTTAGGATGCACAGGAACGCATTTTGCCAATCCTAACGGACTAAATAATGCTGCGCATCTGACCACCCCTTACGATATGGCGCTGATTGCCCGGGCAGCCTATGCCAATCCGGTGATTTCCCAGATATCTACGACGACAGCTTACCAGATGCCGGCGACGAAGCTTGGCGCGGCAAAGACGATAACGATGGGGCATAAGATGCTTTATCCCACCGATTCCCGCTATTACCCGGGCATGGTTGGCGGAAAAACCGGCTATACCTCGAAAGCAGGAAATACTCTGGTTACCTGTGTGGAGCAGAACGGTGTTCGTCTGGTGGTTGTGGTGATGAAGGCGGACGGAACGCATTATACGGATACCAAGGCGCTGCTGGACTACGGTTTTGCTCTGGCGGCGAATGGGGAAATCTGAAAATATTCCATTGCCCG
>VSOC01000093.1 GCA_009774615.1 Lachnospiraceae bacterium | reverse complement strand
GAAAATATCGTTCATGCCAATTTCCCTTTTTGTTAGAATTAAAACTGTATATATATCCTTTATTCAAATAAAAATAATCCAGATAAGTGCAAAATTGCGCTTATCTGCGTTCATGATATGCACTATCGCGCCATGCCTTCATTTCAATTATAACTTCATCAAAACTTTCCACAAACTTCTCTAGAATCTTCATGATATTTATGTTTTTGTCTGGTAATTGTTCTCATATAGCATACACTCCTGCCAGAATCATGGATTGAATAGTCGGAATTATATATCCTCTTCCTTTTTCGATCACATCAAAACCTCCACCTTACAATAATGCCTTTTCGTCTTCCTGTTATAACTAATTCCAACCGCTAAAATTCGCCCCGTATACTTCGGTGTTTCTCCAAGTTTTCCCTTAAAACGTAAGCTGTACTTCTTTTCCTTAATCTGTTCAATAGCTTCTTCTGGTGATGCATCAACTTTCAGTTCCAGGATAATTCCATCTGCATTCTTCCTGACCGGATAAAAGATAAAATCTACATAACCTTCCCCGGCCTTATCCTCTCTTTCCATATGATACTGATCACGGGCAGAAAGATATACAAGATTAACTATTGCCGCTAATTCAATTTCACTGTTATAAGAAAGAATAGGCAATTCCGTATTATGGGCATATTCAAGAATTTCAATCATTTTGGAGGTATCACCTGTCAATGTAGCCTTTAGCATCTGGTTGGAAGCATTAGCCAGTTGGTAAATATAACCTAGAGATATTTCTTTTTTCATCATTGCCGCATAACTCTTCATTAATTCTTTATTAGGAATTAATACACAGCCATCATGATAAGTTAAAAGCCCATAAACTACCATTGCCGAATAAATCTCATCTTTTGTGGTTAATTGCATATTTGAAGCAGCATATTCCATAACATCTGCTGAAACAGCTTCTCCTGCAAACATAAGAGCCAAATCGTCCTGCACATCTTCTATATTATCTTTTATATATCCAAAAATAGAATCATACGTTCCTGAACTCGTCCAATAATTGCGAAGCTGGTTATCCTTTAATGCAGACACAATGGAACGAGGATTATAAATTCGCTGTTCCGATGCCGTATAATATCCATCATACCAAATCCGCAAATCATCCCGTGTTATTCTCGGCTCGGACGTTATATTCTTATAAATTTCAAAAAGAAAATCTACTTCTGCATCCAGAAAGCCAAAATATCTGCTGTATTTTTCAGATAAAGCCATGGAATACTCTAAAAACATATTTAATTCTGAACCATCCGAATACTTAGCAATGGGAAGGATTCCTGTCATATATGCTAATTCAACATAAGCCTGTCCTTTTAAAAGTGAGCGAAGCATCCGCAAATAAGCCTGCTGCTCCTGTTCTGTAATATAGGACAAGTGAAAAGGTGCATCCCATTCATCAATAACAAAGATGAACTTGTCCCCCGTCTTTTGACAGATAACAGCCAAAATATCCCAAAGGGACTGCACCTGATTCAGAGAAAGTTCAGAATATGCTTCCCAAAGTTCGGTCTTTATTCCGTCTAAAATCCGCATAATGTAGGAATGATAGGAAGAACAACATTCTGGTTCAATACTAAAGTCAATATAAATTACATTATGATGGTTTAAATGCTTTTTAAAATCTTCATTTTTTGCTACAACAAGATCACAGAATAAATGCTCTGCCTCCGCCCCTTTTCCAAAGAAAGCAGCAATCATATTGGCCGCCATAGATTTGCCAAATCGTCTTGGCCTGGTAATGCAGATATAAGGACTTTCCGTGCCAATACTATCAAATAATTCAACAAGCAACTCGGATTTATCTACATAATATTTTGCTGTTTTACTGGATTTATATTGCTCATAAGGCAATTTACTGTTCAAAAACAATCCCATTATTGCTCTCCTATTTCGGCACCGCTTCATTATTGCTATTAATTTTGTTACTTCCATATTCTTCTGACATAAACCAATTATACAATACCGTTTCAAAAATCCGGTTAGAAATAACTGCCGTCCCCTTTACGTTTTTTATAAATCCAAACATAGATGCAACTTCAATTGCATCATTCATTGCTGTGTAAGGTACGGGTTTTCCTGTAAAAAGAAGGTCATATAATAGCCTCCTCAATTCGGGATAATCCTCCAATTTACCTTTCAATGATTGATACAATGGATTTGTTTCATCAAGCAAAAGTTTTAAGGCATCTAAAAATCCCTCTTTTGTCCAGGCACTGCTTCTGTCTGAAAAACCCTTCTTTCCCGTAATACGTTCATCCATAAATTTACATAATCGGGATACAAGGTATGGATAACCTGATGTATAGTCATAAAGAAGTTCCGCCATTTTATGGACATCCATACCCGTCTGGTAATCATCCTCATAGAGCTGCAGCATTCCTGCAATATCCCCTGCTGAAAAATTCATATCCACTAAAAAATCTGCCGCAATATTCCATGGACTATTCGTTTTGTGGTCTTTTTCTGTTCTAAGTTTTCTTCGGATATTTCTTATATCATATACTCCCGCCAGAATTACGGATTGGAAAGTAGGAATGATATCTCGTTCAAGGTAATATGCCCTGAGTTGTGCAAGAAAATCAAGAAACACCTGATTATTCGCAGCTGTATCTACTTCATCAATCATTAAAACAATCGGTTTACAGGATTCCTCACACCACATACTGAAATAATCAAAAATCTCTGCCAATTTGCTACATCCATCCTGCTTGTCTGCCAAATTATTTAATTGTATTTTTACTTCATGTGGAATTACCTGTTCCATTCGTCGGATTACTTTACTAATTTCCCTTGCCAAGCCATTAACAAATGCTGATTCATCAGAAAAATCCGAGGAACTCATTTTCTGAAAATCCAAACTTATAACTACATAGTTTTCTTTCAGGAAATCTGCAAGTGCATGGAGAATGGTTGTTTTTCCATACTGCCTTGCTTTATGAATGGTAAAATATTCTCCGTCATCTATCATCATTTTAATTTCCTGCAATCTGGACTTCAAATTAACCATATAATGCTTTGACGACTTACAGGCACCATTGACATTAAAAACTTTTGGCATTGATTCATATCCCCCTTTCCTTTTTCGATTACCTTAAATGCCCATAAACCATCAGGACATAATTAGTGCCCCAACTCTATTTTACACCCTTTCTTATAGCAGGCAATTCCATATTTAAGAATGGTTATCATTCCATCCTGCCGCAGTTTTTCTGCATAATTCATAAGTTCAATCTGTTTAAGGGCCTTTTGGCATCCTGCTTCAAGATTTTCTTTATCAGGATATTTTACCTCAATAATAATTCCAATTAACTTAGATTCTATCTCAATGAGAATATCGCTGAATCCTTCTCCAGATTCTGCATTAGAGTAAATACTCCAATCTTCACGATGACTTAACAGTCCCAACAATATTCCATGATAAAAATTTTCTTTTTTTTCTTTTCTTACACTAGTATCGCGAATACTAATGGTTTTCTGCAAATATGAATTAAATAATTTTTCTGCCGTTTTAACATCTGCATTGGAAAACGCAGAACAAAATGCATCTAATTCTACGATATTTTTTCTGGCTTCTTTTTGAAACCATTCCAAAATTTGATCAATAAAGAGTTTACGGATTTCAAGATTGGGGATTGCCAGGTGATAAATTTCATCTTCAGCTTCACCCCTCTGCGTTAAATAGCCTGTGGCAAAAAGCATACTCCAAAAATTCTCCGGATTCTGATACAAGTCCCGATAATTTAATTCATGATTGATTTTTTTTGTCACGAATTCGCCGTTAATTAATTCTTCCAGTTCCCTTTTTGTTTTTGTTTTGGCTGTAGCGAGGAATTTTTTGATAATTGTATTTCCACTTGTATTTATCCAAAACGCTTTTGGCTGCGAATTGGGTTCTATTATTAATTTGGAACAGTAATTGATGACATCCCAGGGACAATACAACTCAGCATTTCCCATGCGATAACCATCATACCATTCTTTGATTAATTGATATTTATCTTCTACGCCATAAAATTCCAGCATAGCTTTTACTTCTTTATCTAAAAATCCAAAGTATTCATCATATTGGACATCCGTAATAGAAAAAACAAGAAAATTATTCAATCCTGTAAAAATACTCTCCTTTGCGATACGAAGACATCCTGTCAATACTGCAAAATAAAGGCTGTCGTTGCCTTTTAATACCTGTCCCAGCAGGTTTCGGAGCAGATGGAGCATTTCCTCATAGTAATGAAATTGCTGTGCTTTATCCAGAGGGACATCGTATTCATCGATTAAAAGAATTACTTTTTGGTGATAATGCTTCCTTAAAAGCTGTGATAAGGTCAGCAGACTGTCTTCTAGTACATCATCCGTCATAATAAATCCTGGCTGTTCATTTTGGCCTATGGTTGTCAGACGGGCATATTGCTGTTTTTCTTTATCCGTAAGCTGTGGGCTTTCCGCTAAAAACTGAAACCGCAATGCTTCACGTCCAATAACTGCACAGAGTAATGCCCGTGCAGTTTCATATTTCCCGGAACTTATTCCCTTTAATGTAATGGAAATAACCGGAAACTTCCCCATATATTTCTCACAAAGTTCCGTATCCTCAGCAATCTTTAATCCAGTAAAAAGGTCAGGATTGCAGCCATAGGAAAAAAAATAATTCAGCATGTTCATATTCAGGGACTTTCCAAACCTGCGCGGCCGGGTAAATAAATTAACTTTGCCCCAATGATTTAATAATTCACCAATAAACCCTGTCTTATCGACATAATAAAAATTTTCTGTACGAATTTCCTCAAAATTATCTATGCCTACCGGTAGCTTTTTTTTAAACCTCATCGAAAATCTCCCTTTATCTGATACTTTCCAAACAAGCTTCTGCCATCATTTTACTACCCCTGGCAGAATTCGTAAAGTATACTGAATCAAAAACCTACTTAACCACAATCGACAAGATGCATCCTCTCACTTCATCCTTCCCCAAATCCTCCCATATTTCTTCAAATTTCTCCCCATATACCACAAAAAATAATAAACCGACGGAATAAATCCAAGTCCAATATGCCGATACACCCTCCAGTGCATAAGTGCAGCTTTTCCTTTATTTCCCGATTTGGATTTTGGGCTGACGCGGTAAATCAGCAGGGGGCGGTTGATTCCATAAGCACAAATTCCCTCATTTTTAAGTATACTTAACCACACGGCATAATCCTCATGCATATCTTTTCCGACCATGGGATAGTGAAGTAGTAATTTCTTCTGCACCAGCACAGACGAGCAGGAAATAATATTTTGCTTTAGCAATTCCCGGAACACTACTTTTTTGGGAACATTTAAGCAATAATCGATTCTTTTCCCATCCTTATCAATAAACGCAGAACCGGTAAATACCAGCCGTGCATGGAATTTTTTCACCCACTTTACCTGCATTTCCAGCTTATTCGGTTCCCAGAGATCGTCACTGTCCAAAAAAGCAATCCATTCTCCATTCGCCCTTTCCACCCCTTGATTTCTGGTTTGCGCTACCCCCATATTTTGCGGATTTTCAATAGCATGAATTCTCGGATCACGTTTTGCCCATGCCAAAATCTTTTCTTTTGTCCTATCCGTCGAACAATCATTCACAATAAGTAATTCCCAATGCTGAAAGGTTTGTCCAATAACGGATTTTACCGCTGCATCTATAGTTTTTTCTGCGTTATACGCCGGCATAATAACACTGATCTTACAGTTCTGCATCTTTTTATCCTCCCTCCAACACTGGTTTTTCTGCATTAACCCCCTAAACTCCTTCTGTACTTTCCGGAGTAAGTACAATCTTAATCGTCAGCAGAAGCAGTTTTAAATCCATCCATACGGAATAATGTTCGATATAATATAAATCCAGCTTCAGCTTATCATAAGGAACCGTATTATATTTTCCATAAATCTGTGCATAACCTGTCAACCCGGCTTTTACCTTCATTCGATAGGGAAATTCAGGCAGTTCTTCACGATATTGTTCAATAATTTCCGGTCGTTCCGGACGCGGGCCGACAAAGGACATATCTCCTTTAATTACATTAAATAACTGCGGCAGTTCATCAATACGAAGTTTCCGAATAATCTTTCCCACAGGCGTTATCCGGTCATCTTTCTTCTGTGCCAGACGGGCAATACCGTCTTTTTCTGCATTGACATTCATACTCCTGAACTTATAGATAGCAAATGGTTTTCCAAAAAGGCTGCATCGAATCTGCTGATAAAAAACGGGTCCCTTATCATAAGCTTTGATTAATAATGCTGTAAGCAGCAAAATCGGCGAAGTAAGCAATAACAGCAATATTCCTGCAATAACATCAAACACCCGTTTAATTATCATCTGATCAACCGTAAGTGCATTGCTCCGGATTAAAAATAATGGCGTATCAAAAAAATGCATCATTTCCGCGCCGGAAAGGACAATATCCGAGATACTTGGCATAGTATAAATTCTAATCCGCCGTCCGTAACATTCCTTTAATATTTCATTGCGGATAGCATTAGGAACGTCCCAGAGCATCACCGTATGACAGCATGAAAGTCTTTCGGCAATTTTCTTCTGTTCTGTTTCTGCGTGAAGACATTCCATAATCAGGAATTTGTCTTTCCGTTCCATCATCTTCTTTTTTGCCTCTTCCTCCTTATTCCTTCCATAAATAAGAAGAATGGAATGCGGCGGAAACAGCCGTTCATACAGCTTCATCGATATTCTGATCCAGAGCAGGATAAACATAGTATCTGCCAGAGTTACGGCTAAAATCGGAGCAACGGATAAAAAATGATAAGCCAGCAATACGATTTCAATATAAAAGATAACATTTGCACAAATTGTTGCAACAATCTGAGAAAGCAACGCATCAAATCGTTTTAAATATCCAATTTTTAAACCGCCATAGATATGTGTAAAAAACATCAGTACAACCATGTACAAGGTCATAATATACCAATGTCCCTTGGTCCAAAAGGGAATACGAATGTAAGGATTATAGTACTGCTTCCAGACAAACGTCATCAGCATTGTCTGGATAAAAATATTTATTGCTGAAACGGTCAGTGTATAGATACGCCGCCGTATTTCCTGTGTATTCAATGAATCGCCTCTTTCTTTGTTAAATTCCCTGCTAAAATCCAAACCATTACGATGAAACTGAGCAAACCTAAAATTATATTGTCTTCCCTTTGTCCCTTCCAGTAACCCAAAAGGACAATTCCGGTAAAGGAAAGCAGATAAGTAAACATTTTCCAGTTTATCCGATAAGTAATTTCCCGACCAATAATTTTTATCCTAATGGCATCACTGACAAGATAACCGATTAATAAAGCAATATTTGCCGCTTCAACACCAAGTTTTCCAATCAATGCATGAAGAACGGCCATATTCGACAAACATGCTGCTAAAGTTGAGATAAAGACAAGATTATTTTTCTTATAGGTACTAATAATATTTCCTAAAAATGTATATAAAATTCCCGCTAAAGTTGCCAGCATACTCAGGGGAATCATAGATTTTGCCTGCACATAGCCCTCGTCAACCAGGTAGGGAAACAGGAAATAAATCACCGGAAGCAGAAGAAAATAGCCGCAAAAAAGAACCTGAATATAAATAGTTGTTGCCGCGGTATAAAATTCTCCGGTATCTTTATCCTTTCCATATTTCCGGTAAGCCAGTTCCTGCCAGGCCATAGAAAAACAGGAAGAAGCCAGGATAAGTATACCTCCAAATTTTGAAGCAACGGCATAATAGCCGTTCATTGTGGTACTCATTTCCTTTTCAATGATAATCCGATTATAACCCGTCAGCAGCCAATAACAGAGAGAATTAATACATAATGGAAGCGAAAAACGTAGCAGGCTGTCGATAACTTCACGATGAATATAGTCTTTGCGAAATTGCTGAATAATCCGAAGTTTACTCTCCAGAATCATGCACTGAATAAATACACCTGCCGCATAGGAAACATAAAGTGCTCGGTAATCCCATTGAAAAACAACAAGCAGCAAAATATTCAGTCCTGCATTACACGCCGTTGAAATCATTCCTGTAACCGCAAAACGAATATTTTGTCCATTTGCTCTGGCCAAATAACCATAAAGATTCTGCAGGCATAAAAAGAATCCATAAGCCGTAACACCCAGTGGATATTCAATGCCCATAAATAGTTCAAAACTGCTAATTAAAATAAGATAGACTACAGAAGAAACCGAGAAGATAACGATTCCATTATAGACTATACCCATCTGCTGCTCTTTTTCCTTCTTTTCAAACATAAACTTCATAATTCCGCCCCAGATATCCAGAAAACAGATAGAAGAAAATAAAGTTGAATAGGTAATATTAACATCATACTGCCCATATTGGCTCGGAAGAAGATAGGCTGTATACAGTGGAAGCAGCAAAAAAGAAATTAACTTTGTACCTACAGTTCCCAAAAAATAGATCCCTGTTGTTTTGACCAGACGTTTTAATTCATTCATGAAATTTGTATAGATACCTTCCTTCCTGGTAGTCAACTTTCCTTATGATTATAGTTTTCTCTTTAATCGAAGCACCCATGCCCCCGGAAAACCTGCAAGAATTTCTGTTTTATTTGCTGGAATATTCTTAAAGGGATTAATTTTTAATCGCCGGCAGAAACAAATGGCATGGGCAATGTACTTATAGCGAAGGACAGATACCGGTTCATATTCGATTCTCTGCTGATAGTAGAGCAGCCAGCCTTTTGGATTATTCCATCTTTGTCTATCTATAGATCGGGTAATTCCGTCGTCATGATAACCACAAATAGTTAATATTTTTGGTAAAATATATAATGGATAAAGCCGATCAATCCGGTCATAGGCAACGGCCTCAGGAATAAATTTCTCCCCTTCAAAATCCGGAAATGGATAACGGGATAAAACATCCCTTCGATAGATTAATGTAGTTTCACCAAAAAAACCCTTTTGATATAATTCCTGTAATGCAGCCGTCTTAACTTCAGGGAAAGACTCGCCAAACATCGTATGCTGTGGATCTTTTCCTCGATAAGCAACAATACCTGCCAGACCATCCTTTTCTTTTATCGAATTCCACAAATTTAAAATAGATTCTACAGCATCTTCCACAAGGTAATCATCGGAATCTATGCAAACAAAAAGCTCTGTCGTACATAGCTGAACTGCACGGTTATGTGCTCTCATTTTTCCGCCATTCGGCTGCCGATAATAAGAAATAGAAATTTTATCTTCTTCTATCCATGACTGCACAATTTTTTCTGTTTCATCCGTAGAACCATCATCAACAATTAACCAGAGAAAATCCTGACAGGTCTGGTTACATAATGCCTGATAAGCTTTAGGGAGAATGTATCCCCGGTTATACGTAGGTGTAAAAATAGTAAGCATAATCAATCCTTTCTTTAACCGCATATTACAGGTCGGCTGAGGAAGCAGCAGCTTTCTGCTGAACAAAAGCATGGGAAATCAGAAAAACCATAAACAGAAGGATATTATAAGGTGTTACAATATAATAATTTTCAAATGTTCCCGCAGCAAGCATACCATAAATGGCAGCAAGACAAACGGCTGTTATATGACCAGAATGAGCAGTGATGATATCTTTTGTCCGCTGATATAAAAAATAAAGTACTACACAAAAAACAGGTACTCCATGAACAAACAATAAATCTAAAAGTGCATGATGGATTTCTTTGATATAAACATCAGGAATCATATGTTCAAAATCAGAACCAATCCCGGTAATTGGATGCTGAATAAATACGTTAAAAAACTGATCCCAGATTCTATCTCTTCCGCTGGCCAGTCTTTTTCCCAGAATCATTACACCATCGGTCGCTCCGGATTTCCATAAATATACATAGGCTGCTGGAAGCAATAAACTAACGCCAAGAACCAATACTATCGTAAATTTCTTTTTCGGCAAAATATAATACGTAACTGCCCAGGTAAAAATAGCCGCCAAAATCCCTCGGGCATTAAAAGAAAAAACACGTACTGTTAAAAAATAAACAAATGGCAGCACAAGAAGATAACACATCCATTGCGGTATCGAAAAAAAGGAAATAACCAGATAAATCATATAACACACAAGAACACAAAAACAGGAGAAAATAACCATGGATAATCCATTCGTGTTAAATACAACATCTCCTGCATCATAAGTTGAATGATCTATAAACTGCCAGAAAAACCATATGGCCAAACAGGAAAGCGCAACAGCTCCCAACTGAATAAAATCAAGTTGAACTTTATTTGCCAGATAAAGAATCAAAAGAAGATCCGCCAGGGTAAAGATTGCACCTATTCCGGATTTTACAAGTATCATATTTACCCCGCCCAACAGGATACCTCCGCACATCAGGAAAAACTCTTTATCCCGGGACTTAAAACACTGTATCAATGAAACATGATTTAAAAATAAAATCCCCAATGCAAGAAATACGATAACGGGTGCAATATAGGTTATTTTTCCCCACAGGTCATGATCAATCCAGGAACACCAAATCAGAAGAAGGAAGATAAGAATTACTCCCCAATCTATCAGCCAATGGATTTTTTTTCGATTCATCATATAATCTCCCTTAATTTTTTTCATATTTATAATAAATGTTTATTTCATCTCTAATCGTTTAACCAATGCAAGTAATTCTTTTTGACGATATTCTACCGAAGTCAATTCCCGGTCAATTCCCTGTAAAAGACGTTCTGCATTTGGATTCTTTAAAGCAAAACGAATTTTTGACATTAATTCTTCCAGATTTTTAGGATTTTCAATCATATCATTTTCCTGAATGGTTGTCATCACAGAAGCTGCTCCTACATTCGAGGAAACCAATAAACTGCAGCCCTGAAGCAAAGCCTCGACAGGAGCAAGACCAAACGTTTCAAAAGAACTGTTTTGAATATACAATGTTGACTCTGCCATACAGGCCAGTGTTTCCTTGTGAGAAACCAGTCCCCTGTCTTCTACAAACGGATATTTTCGCAGAGCAGCACTGTCTTTTCCCTCTGCACCCAGAACAATCAGTTTTAGCGGACAATCTGGTTCTTCTTGATAAATCTGTTCTATGGCTTTACATAAAGAAAGAATATTTTTTCTGGGCATCCCGCCGCCAACGGACAAAATCTGACCTGGAACTTTCTTTTTCTTCCGCCTGGAATTTTTCAATTTATTCCAGTCAATTCCATTTGTCAATGTATATATTTTATGACTGTATTTCGGATAATGCTGTTTTAACCATCGTTCAAAGGGCAGTGACACGGCAAGGATATAATCTGCAGATTTCAGCATTGCCGCTTCCTGTCTGATCATCACCGGATTTGTTTCCTGATTTAATAAATCCTCATAGCGTATATTTCCATGCATAAGATAAAACGATGGCCGATGAAAGAATTTTGCTATAGCAAATCCCCACAAATTCTGCGCAGAAAATGCAGAATAGACTACAGCATCCGCACGGACTGTTTTTACAATAATTTCCAAAATACGCAGAAATTTATTCCTTGTTTTTTGATAAAGAAACGGGTGTGTTTCTCCCTGAATTAAACTTTTCGTAACATTTGCAGGGCCAGTACCTGACCAGTAGTCACCGACGATAAACAGTATTATTTTTGCATCGATTTCCTCCTTTCGATAAGAATTTCTGCCTGCCAGCATATACTGTAAAGCTTGAAAAAAAGTCACTTGATTTTTGTACAAATGATATTTGCGCAGTGCATACTGTACAACCAGCAAAAGAGATATCCGGGAACTCATTGCATCGAAGCTGGCTCCACGGGAAATAAAAAATTTCTGATCAAATCCATGATTCCAGGTCGAGGGTTCATCACGCAGCCGGGCAATTTTTTTCGGAACATAATAAATTTTCAGCCCCTGGCGCAAACATTCATAAAGAAATGCATTTTCTTCGCCCATTCGATATTTTGTGCCTGCGCCGATTCGTTCATTTAACCTTATCCCTTGCAGCCTGTCCCTCTTAAATGTGATTTCCACCGAGTGAAGCCTCCCGCTGGTAAGAAAATGAATTCTTCTTGGAGATGAATAGCAAGGAACAGGGTGAATCGATGATTCTACATGAAAAACAATAATATCAAATTCCGGGTGATGTTTGTGTTCATTTAGAATAAGTTGTTCATAATCTTCCTGATACTCTACATCGTTATCACAAAATATGCAAATATCCGCTTTTGCATTTTCAATGGCCATATTGCGGCTTTTGCTTAAACCTCGTTCGATTGTTTCAATATAGGTAATCTGCCGGGCCTTTTCTTCCACCACTTGTCGGGAATTTCGGTCACATTGATTCACTACCACACAGTTTCCAGTGATATTCAATGATTCAATATAATGGTAATCTTCCAAATGCATAGCCGATAATAAAACTTCCAGTGTCATCGCAATGCCTCCTATGGGTGAAAATGTCCAAAAAACTAATGGGTTCTTTTACGCTATCTTATGAGCGACAATTAAAAGCACAGAGCAGAAATTAAATATCCAAAAAAATGTCTTAATCAGCAGAATTATAACATACAACACATGGGATTGCAAGATAGCCACTCCTGCTATTTGTTGTTCAATAAAAGATTTAAAAAAATATTTAACAAGTGTTCACAAAAATTAATATAAAAGCCGGATAAATTTTAATGTACGGTTGAGGCTTTCGTCGCTGGCATAAAATCTGCCGGTTAAAAACGCCTTTCCCTTTGCAAATAAAACAAAAACCACTTGCCAAACCACCAATTCCATCGTATGATACTCGTATACACTTTAATACAGAGGAAGAGAGCACATGGCATTTGAAGCAAAAAAGGAATTTGATTTAAAACGAATTCAGAAAAATTTGAATATCCGACAGAAAAGCATTGACAATTGTCCTCTGGAATTCTCTACATTGGAAGAAATTTACAACCATTACCAGTCAACGATTCCAAGCCTGGAAAAAATTCGGACAAATATCCTTGCTGTATTAAATGACGAATTAAAAGGAAAGGTTCATTCTATCCGCTGCCGAATTAAGGAGCCGGATCATCTGATTGAAAAAATTATCCGAAATGCGAATAATCGCCCTGACAAGTACATGTTAATTGATGCCGATAATTACTATAAAATTATAACCGACTTGATTGGTGTAAGAATTATTATTTTGGATAAACGTGACTGGAAAGAAGTTCATCACAGCCTGCTGCAGGTTTTTCCGAATATTCCGGAACGCTACAGTATCCTGCCGACGGATATTATTAAAAACTATGACCGTTATTACCAGGAGGCGACCACGAGCAGGAAAGAACTGGAAAACAGCTACCATGCAGAGCGCCCGGTTGTGTACATTACCACAGAAGAAGACCGATCGGTTTATGTGGATGAGAGTTTAAAAATTGACACTTCCAAGTCGCATTATCGTTCTATTCATTATATTATACGCTATGGAACCGTATATTTTGAATTGCAGATGCGCACGCTTTTTGAGGAAGGATGGCTGGAATTTGACCATCGAATTAAGTACCCTTTTGATCAGAATAATAAACGCAAACAGGAATATGCAAGTGTTTTAAGCAGCCTGGCCATTGCCGCAGATCGACTGATTTCTTTTTATGAAGAAATTGACTTTGAACAGCATCCTGCAAATAATAATACAAATACCGTTCCTGACCATTTGAATAAAGAAAAGGATGAACCGGAATTAAATCTTAAAGGTAAAATGAAGCGATTATTTTAATTTAAGGAGGGCAAGATGAAAAACTTTTGGGGAAAGAATCGGATTGTAAATTCAGTAAAGGCCGTGGAGGGTGCCCAGCATCTTTTAGAAAAAGTACATGACGGTGCACTGGTCATGGAAGTTCTTCCTAACAATTACGGCCGCTTCACCGGGGATTTGGAAGAAAATAATTATATCTCTTTTTGCCAGTTTTTAAAATCTTCAAACGGAAAAAAAGTATTAACAATGCTGGAGGAAGCCGATGCAGGAAGAACTGTTGAATTATAATGAAATCATTGCCTATTTTACGGAAGAAACCATAACCGAACGTTTTAAATATCTTTATGATAAAATGCAGGAATATATCAATGAGCGCAATCAGCAGGACTGCCTTATGATCAATGAAGATATCCTGCACCAGGTACTTATGGATTATTTTACGGATATCTACCGTTTAAAAAAATTCCATAAAATTGAAAATATCAATATTACAAAGATTGTAGCTTATGAGGTATTTTGGATTTTGCGCAGAAAACCATTACAGATAAAAAAAGAAATATCAGATGCAAGACTGGTTTTTGCCAATGAAGGCTTTTTAACGATTTTTATTGCCCATGAGTTATTAATTCCGGAAGAAACCGAACCGTTATCTGCCGTTCAGGAAGAAAAATTTTTAAAATATCTTAAACATATTAATTATCATTTAAAATACAGAAATGTAGATAAGCAGTGCTTAGAAGCAATGTTTTACTCGTTTGAAACAGGAAAAATTATCGCTTAACGGTCATAAAC
>VSOC01000092.1 GCA_009774615.1 Lachnospiraceae bacterium | reverse complement strand
GTGAGCAAAAATCCCATCGACGAAGGCGATTTTCATGGATTTTTGCCTGTTGCTGTGAACGTGTGAACAGTAACAATAAATTCGATAAGCATTCTATAAAGTACTTGACATACAATATTATATGATGTATAGTATAGAAAAAGATGCTATATAACATATAATATCTTGAAAAAAATAATATTATACCATGGTCAAAAAGAAAGGTTAGCAGATGATATGGTAAATGCGGAAAGCAGCTTTTGCTGTAAATGGATGATAGGGAGAGAAGAGATGGTATTTAATACGGGAGCTGCACTATTAGATGCCGTAGTACTGGCGATTGTATCGAAAGATACCGAGGGAACTTACGGCTATAAGATTACACAGGATGTCCGGACGGTGATTGAACTATCCGAGTCCACCCTGTATCCGGTACTTCGCCGTCTGTTAAAGGATGAGTGTCTGGAAGTCTATGATCAGGCGTATGACGGGAGAAACCGGAGATATTATAAGATTACCGAGAGAGGAAGGGTGCAGCTGAATCTGTACCGAAGTGAATGGGGGAATTATTCTCAGAAAATATCCCGCATTTTTGAGGAGGCCAGGATATGAGAAAGGATGTATTTATAAAGGAATTGGAGTATCTTCTGCAGGATATTCCCGACGAGGATAAAGCAGATGCCATTGCCTACTATCAGGATTATCTGGAAGAGGCAGGACCGGAAAATGAAGAGAAGGTGATTCAGGATTTTGGAAGCCCGGAGCGTATTGCCGCCATTATCCGTGCGGATATTTCCGGTAATCTGAAAGACGGGGGAGAATTTACCGAAAAAGGCTATGAAGATGAACGTTTCCGGGAACCGAATTTTCAGTTGGTGAAACGTCAGGACGATGTGAAAAAAGATGCCGGGAAACAGGAACAGGAAAAACAGCAGGGCGGCTGCGGAGCGGGTAACGGCTATGGGTCCGGAAATCCCGGCAGCAAAACTGCACAGGCGAATACCGGCACAAAGGGTAATTACGGGAGCGGCGTCTATACAGGCAAACCTTTGACAGGACAGGAACGGGCAAAGTGGGAGTGGTGGCAGATTCTTGGCATGATTGTCCTGGGGTGCTGTATCATACCGGTGGCAGTTCCTCTGATCTTTGGCCTTGGGGGAGGTGCTGTCGGGCTGCTTTTGGGGATTGGCAGTCTTTTGGCGGCAGTTCTGGCTGCGGTAAGTATAGGTCTGGCTGCAGTTACCTTGGTACTGCTGATTGGCGGAATCCTTTTGATTATTGTTTCCTTTGGTCAGATGAGCGTGGATATGGTTCAGGGAATTCTGTGCCTGGGGACGGGCGTAGGTATTTTTGGAATCGGGCTTTTGTGCCTGGCGCTCTGCGGGCTGTATTATGGAATATTTTTGCCCTGGCTGGTAAAGAGTATGATAAATATGATTAGTCGGCTGATTCACAGGAAGGAGGCAGCAGCATGAAGAAGTTTATCCGAAATACTGCGGTTTTAGGGGCAGTGCTGACCGTTTTGGGCTTTGGAACGGCGAGTGCTGCCCATGTACAGGGAGGAAGATGGGGCAAGATGCAGTTATGGGAAGGCAGCATACATTATCCGAGAAACCATTTTGTCTATTCTGTGCCGGTTGGCGCAGACCGGGGAAAAAAACTGGATGAGAACAGCCGAAGCTTTCCCTGTCTGTCCGAACTATCCCTTGAGATTGATTTTGCAAATGTGACCGTTCAGCCGTCGGAATCTGACCGAATTATTGTCCGGTGCGGCAGCAGTGAAGATTTTCAGCAGATGGTCTGGGGCTATGCCGAGGATGATGAAGTGAAAGTGGCCGTTTACGGAAAGAAAAGCGGAAATCGAAAGCCCGAGGTTACGGTGTTTGTTCCGGAAAACTTCAGCTTTCAGGAAATGGATATTGAACTGGGAGGAGGAAGCTGTAGTGTCGGCGGAGTAAATGTCCGGGAACTTTGCGGAGAAACTGCGGGAGGCAGTCTGCTTATCAAAGAGGCCGAAGCAGCACAGGTATATTTTAGCTGTACAGCGGGAAAGATTTCTTATTACGGGCGGGTGCTGGAGGATTTGGATATCGACTGTGCCGCCGGGAATATTGCCTGCAGCGGTGAGATTTTGGGCGATGTGGAAGCGGACTGTGCCGCCGGAAATATTTATCTGGAACTTATCGGACAGCAGGAAAGCGATTTTAATTATGAAGTAGATGGAACCGGGGGAAATATCCAGGTGGGCGATAAGTCGTATTCCGGTATGCTTTTTGAAAAAGAAATATATCATGGGGCACCCCGGAAGATGGAACTGCAGAGTGCGGCTGGGAATATCCAGATAGAATTTACAAGCCCGGAAGTGTCGGGTTCTGCACAGGAGGCAGAAAAGATGCAGGAGATGGAAGTGGATGTTCAGAGTTCAAACTCTGTAGGAGAGGCAGAAAAGGCGCAGGCCGTGGAAGTGGATGTTCAGAGTTCGGATTCTGTAGGAGAGGCAGAAAAGGCGCAGGCCGTGGAAGTGGATGTTCAGAGTTCGGATTCTGTAGGAGAGGCAGAAAAGACGCAGGCTGTGGACAGGAACAAAAATATTCAAAAATAAAGATGGAGGAAGAAATGAACGGAAAAAAACTATATCGTTCCGAATATGACAAGATGTTTTTAGGTGTGTGCGGAGGACTGGGAGAATATTTTGGTATTGATCCTACGATTATCCGCCTGGGCTGGGCGCTTTTAGCCTGTTCGGGAACGGGGATTATCGCCTATCTTATTGCAGCGATTATTATTCCCGTGCGCAGAGTGTAAGTTTTTTGTGCACAAAGCCTCAGGTATAAGCTTTAAGAAATCAGGGTACACTTTGAATACAGCCCGGCAAAAAGCGGGAACGGATCATGAGAAAGGAAGTGTACACTGTGCCGAAAAGTAAGAAAAAGGATTCATTTGATCCTGAAAATATGAAGCCGGAGGATGTGCTGAAATTTGAGATTGCCACGGAACTTGGTCTTGCAGATAAGGTGATTTCCGGAGGCTGGAGGAGTCTGACGGCAAAAGAAAGCGGACGAATCGGAGGATTAATTACAAAAAAGAAAAAGGAATTAAAAAAAGGGCAGAAGTAGTGCTGCCATAGTGGTGAATATGCGGGGTCAAAGTCCATGGGAGTTTGGCCCTGTATTTTTGACGGGTTAAGACGCATCTATAATTTTTTCCTGCTGCTGTGAACATGTGAAAAGTAATATATCCATAATTCTTGCTTTTGTCGATAAAAATTAATCCATGAATTCTAAAAAATTGCTCTGTGTTTTTTGACGGGAAAATGTTATACTTTAAGAAATCAATGCCGCAGGTTATTGTGAACACATATGGGCTGCGGCAAATAAATTTTATGCAGTGCATGGCCGTGTATTGGTGCGTGTGCCGGTGCAAAAGTCAGGAGGATCTTATGGAATTATTGATGATGAAACCTGTGTTTAAAGAAGCAATCTGGGGGGGAAAGAAGCTTAGGGACAGCTTTCATTATGAGATTCCCAGTGCTAAGACAGGGGAATGCTGGGCGATCAGCGGTCATAAAAGCGGAGAGGGAAGCATTCTTGGAGGAAGTTATGACGGGATGAAGTTAAGTGCGCTTTGGAAGGAAAAGCCGGAATTGTTCGGTCATTATCCGGGCAGTCAGTTCCCGCTTCTGGTAAAAATTATTGATGCACAGCAGGATTTAAGCATTCAGGTTCATCCGGATGATGCCTACGCGGCAGAGCATGAGAACGGTTCTCTGGGAAAAACGGAGTGCTGGTATGTGCTGGACTGCGAACCGGGAACGGAGATTGTTATCGGTCATTATGCCCGGGATAAGAAAGAGATGGAGGAGATGATACGCAGCCATAACTGGGAAAAATTTATCCGCAGGGTTCCGGTAAAAAAAGGGGATTTTTTCCAGATAGATCCCGGATGCCTTCATGCGATAAAAGGCGGAACGCTGATTTTGGAAACCCAGCAGAGCAGCGATATTACCTACCGGGTTTACGACTATGACCGCCTGTCGGACGGAAAGCCAAGACCCCTGCATGTGGAGCAGAGCATTGCCACGATAACGGCACCTTTTGTGCCGTATAAGGGAGAGCCGGCTGTGGAGAAGCTGGAGGGGGCCGTACATACACATTTCATTACCTGTCCTTATTATTCGGTCGATAAATATGATATCCGCGGTGGGTTTGCGAAAGATTTTGCTTCCTTTTTTACAAATGTAAGCGTTCTGGAAGGCGAGGGTACAGTGGACGGTATTCCGGTGAAAAAAGGAAGTCATTTCATCCTTCCTTATCAGTACGGAACGTGCAGGATAGAAGGAAATTTATCGATTATCTGTTCAAATCCTGAGAAAACGAGTTGAAGAAAGGAAAAAGGATTATGCGTTTAGGAGCATTGGAAGCGGGCGGAACGAAGATGGTTTGCGCCATAGGTAATGAGCACGGGGAGATTGAAAAGCAGATTTCACTGCCCACGGAAACTCCAAAGATAACCCTGCCTAAGCTGGCGGATTTTTTCAGGGAAAACCAAATCGAGGCACTGGGAATCGGATGCTTTGGCCCGGTGGATTTAAACCGGAATTCGCCGACATACGGCTATATTACAACCACGCCGAAGCTGGCCTGGCAAAACTGCTCGATGGCAGGGTATTTTCAAAAGGAACTGCATATTCCGGTGGGTTTTGATACGGATGTCAATGGTTCAGCACTGGGTGAAGCCACCTGGGGAGCAAGTCAGGGACTGGAAAACAGCATGTATATTACGATTGGAACAGGTGTTGGCGCAGGGTTTATCGTCAATGGAAAGCTTGTCCACGGTATGCTGCACCCGGAAGCCGGACACATGCTGTTAAAGCCTCATCCCAAGGAAACCTATGAGGGCAAATGTCCTTTCCACAAAAACTGCCTGGAAGGCATGGCGGCAGGCCCGGCTATTGAGGCGCGTTGGGGAAAGAAGGGGGCAGAACTGGCGGACAGGGATGAGGTCTGGGAACTGGAGGCTTATTACATCGGACAGGCACTGGCAAACTATATTATGGTGCTTTCGCCGCAGAAAATTATCCTTGGGGGCGGGGTTATGCACCAGAAGCAGCTTCTTCCGCTGATTCATAAAGAGGTGAAGGCACAGCTGGCAGGCTATATTGTGACCAGGGAGCTGGAAGATATTGAACATTATATTGTCCTTCCTGCCTTAAAGGATAACCAGGGAATTATGGGTGCATTGAAATTGGCTGTAGATTCTCGTAAATAAGTTTACAAATCTTTTCGGATAGGGTAAACTAAGGATAGCGGGTAGCCTGCTTAATTTGTTTATTTGCCTGTTGCTGTGAACATGTGAACAGCAGCGTATTTTGTAAGATAACAGGAGGTAACAGGATGGCAATTGTAAAACCTTTTTGTGCTGTTCGACCCAGTGCAGAAGCGGCTTCGCAGGTGGCGGCCCTTCCCTATGATGTCTATAACCGGAAGGAAGCCTGTGAAGCAGTGAAGGGAAATCCCCTGTCGTTTTTAAATATTGACAGGGCGGAAACACAGTTTGGAGAAGATGTGGATATGTATGCAGACTGTGTCTATGAAAAAGCAAAAGAACTGCTGGAAAAGAGGATGGCTGACGGAACCTTTATCCGGGATGAGATTCCCTGCTATTATATCTATCAGCAGACCATGAACGGGCGCAGTCAGACAGGGCTGGTCGCCTGCAGTTCGATTGATGACTATCTTAACCATGTAGTGAAAAAGCATGAAAATACCAGGGAAGAAAAAGAGCAGGACCGAATCCGCCATGTCGATACAACGGATGCCCACACCGGCCCGATCTTTTTGGCTTACCGTGCAAAAGAAGAATTAAACCGGATTATCCATCGGATTACGACCGGACATCCCCTCTACGATTTTGTATCCGAGGACAATGTAGAACACAGGGTATGGAAGATTGCGGCACCTGGGCCGATTAAGGAAATTGAAGAGGCATTCCTTGATGTAGAGGCGACCTACATTGCCGACGGCCATCACCGGGCGGCTTCGGCTGTTAAGGTGGGACTGATGCGGCGCGAGGAAAATCCCGGTTATACGGGGGAGGAAGCATTTAACTATTTTCTTTCCGTGCTTTTCCCCGACGAACAGCTGATGATTATGCCTTACAACCGCGTGGTAGCTGATTTAAATGGAATGAGCAGCGAAGAATTTCTGGAGAAGATTTCCCGGTGTTTTGTCGTAAAGGAAGAGGGAATGATTCCCTACAGCCCGGATAAAAAGGGAAAATTTGGGATGTATCTGAACCGAAAGTGGTATTCTTTAGAGGCAAAGGAGGAACTTGGCACGGATGATCCTGTGGATGAACTGGATGTGTCGATTTTGCAGAATGCGCTTTTAGGCCCGATTCTTGGGATTGGCGATCCGAGAACCGATAAGAGGATTGATTTTATTGGCGGAATCCGCGGACTTAAGGAGTTAGAGCGCCGGACCGAAGAAGATATGGCCGTGGGCTTTGCCCTTTATCCCACATCCATCCAGGAACTTCTGGATGTGGCCGATGCCAACCGCCTGATGCCGCCCAAGTCAACCTGGTTTGAGCCGAAACTTCGCAGCGGTCTGTTCATCCATCTGCTGAAGGAGTAGCCCTGGATGTATTCCTATAATGAATGGCAATGGATCTTGTTTTTCTTTTGCTACTGTTTTTTTGGATGGATTTTTGAATCTTCTTATGTATCGTTAAGGAAGAGGCATCTGGTAAACCGGGGATTTCTCCGTCTGCCCATGCTCCCCCTCTATGGCACAGGGGCGGTAATGATGCTGTTCGTATCTCTTCCGGTGAAGGATAATCTTATCCTGGTTTATTTTTCCGGGGTGATTGCCGCTACGCTGTTAGAATATGCAACGGGGTGGGGGATGGAACGGCTGTTTAAGATGCGCTACTGGGATTACAGCAATCAGCGTTTTCAGCTTCACGGCTATATCTGTCTGAGTTCTTCGATTGCCTGGGGATTTTTGACTATTTTCCTGACCGAGGTAATCCATCGTCCGGTGGAGCGCCTAGTTTTGGGCATCCATCCTGTTTTGGCGGAAGTTCTGGTAATTGTGATTGGACTGGCCTTTGCGGCAGATGTTATTGAATCGACGAGAGCTGCCCTGGATCTGGGCCGTGCATTAGAGGCGATGACCAGAGTGAAGGCAGAGATGGAAGAGGTACAGGGACAAATTGCCCTGTTAAAGAGCGAACTTCGGGAACATCTGGAACTTAAAGCAGCAGCCGTGCATGAGGAAGCCGCCCAGCATGTTGAGGAAATCCTTGCAGAGGCCACGTCCCGGATGAGCGGAGTCAGGGAAAGCAGCGCTGCCCTTGCCGAATATCTGGAAGGGAAACACCAGAAGGCCAGGGAAACGGCAGAGAAGCTTCTTGCCGCAAGAGAAGAGCTTATCCTTATGGCAAAACGGCGCAGACAGGAGGGAAGCTGTCCTTCGCGCCTTCATTCCTTTTATCGGCGGGGAATTCTTCTGGGAAACCCCACCGCATTTTCCGAAAAATACAGGGAAGCTTTGCGTGAATTAAGGGAATGGGTGAAAGAAAAAGAAAATGTGGCTGGCGAAGAAGATGATGAATTGCGCTTTTAATTATGAATGAAACAGGAAATGCTGTGCAGCTTAGCTCTATGGCTGCACGGCGTTTTTTGTTTTTCTGCGATTTTTATGAAGGATTGGCAGACGCTTACTTTTATGGATTTTTGTCTGTTGCCATGAACGTGTGAACAGGAACCAAGTTTAGAAATATTGAAGTATAGTTTTATTTTTCCGGTTTGACGCAGAGGGAAGGCTTTGGTACAATGCAGGAAGGATAAGTGATTACCGGGTTATTGAAAAGAAGGGACGCAAAAAGAAAAGGCGCATGAATGAAAAGACTTATTTTAATGAAAAAACGAAAAAAGAAAAGGCGAAAAAAAGAGGACGAAAAGTAAAGGAGAAGGACATGGAAAACTATGATGTTCTTGTGATTGGGGCAGGCGTAGTCGGTTCGGCAACGGCCAGGGAATTATCGCGTTATCAGCTGCGCATTGCCGTGCTGGAAAAGGAACTGGATGTGGGATGCGGCAACAGCAGCCGAAATACAGGGATGCTTCATGCAGGTTTTACCTATAAGACCGGGTCGTTAAGGGCAGAGTGTGCCGTGGAGGGAAACCGGGAGTTTGATCAGGTGGCAGAGGAACTTGGTGTTCCGTTTCACCGCACCGGGAAGCTGGTTGTGGGATTTACCGAACATGACCGGGAGAATATCTTAAAATATAAGGCTATCGGGGAGGCAAACGGTGTAGAGGGAATGCGCATGATTACGAAAGAGGAGATTGCGGCAATTGATCCGAATGCCGGGGGAGAGTTTGCGATGTTTGTACCCTCCTCGGGAATCTTAGATCCTATGCAGTACACCATAGCCCTGGCGGAAAATGCGGCGCAGAATGGAGCCGAGTTTTTCTTTGGCGAGGAAGTGACGTGGATTTGCCGAAAGAATGAGGAGAATCTTTATCTGGTGCAGACGAAAACCTCCGCATTTCACACCAAGTGGGTGATCAACTGTGCCGGGATGTATGCCTCGCGTATTTCTGCCATGCTGGGCTATCCGGATTATCCGGTGAAGGGGTTTAAGGGAGAATATTTTGTTCTGGATAAGAAAGCGGGGGAGTTTCTCTCCATTCCTGTTTATCCTGCGCCCAATGATAAGGGCGGTTTTTCGACCCATGCCACGCCGACGATTGACAAAAATGTTCTGGTAGGGCCGGACAGCTATGTAACCGAGGGGTGGGAAGATTATGCCGTGACGAAAGAACATATGGACGGGCTGTACAGCGACGGAAAAAAGATGTTTAAGCAGATGAAGCCGGAATATTTTATCCGAAATTTTGCCGGAATCCGCTGGAAAAGGGTGAACCCTGAAACCGGAGAGGTGCTGGATTTTCTTCTGGAAGCCGATGAAGGGCATCCGAACACGGTGAACCTGGTGGGAATTGAATCCCCGGGCATTACCTGTGCCCTGCCTTTGGCACGCAGGGCGGCGGAAAAACTGGTAAAAAAAGAGCAGCCGCAAAGAAATCTACAGTTTAATCCGGTAAGGAAGACAGAGAAGAGGTTTAGCGAGATGGATGATAAGGAGAGGGAGGAAGCTATCCGGGAAAATCCGCAGTATGGGGAGATTGTCTGCCGATGCGAAACCGTTACCCGGGCAGAAATTCTTAAAGCTATCCACAATCCCCTGGGCGTACATACCGTAACCGGAATAAAAAACCGGACAAGGGCGACGATGGGGCGATGCCAGGGCGGGTACTGTGAAACAAGGATTACCCAGATGCTGGAAGAGGAACTGGGAATCTGCCCCAAGCAGGTGCGTTTTGGAAAAAAAGATTCCTATATGTTTACCGGGAGGGTGCGGGAAATGGAAGGATCTGAACGAGAAGGCAGTGAACAGGGGGTGAATAAAGGATGAAAACGGTGGATGTTGTTATTATCGGCGGAGGCCCGGCGGGGCTGGCAGCGGCGATTGAACTGCATAAAAAAGGGGTAAGAGATATCCTGATTCTGGAACGGGAAAAGAAGCTGGGAGGGATTCTCAGGCAATGTATTCATGACGGCTTTGGCCTTACCCGATTTGGTGAAAGCTTAAGCGGGCCGGAGTATGCTTCGCGTTTTGTGCGGGAGGTGGAGGAACTTTCCATTCCTTACCGGACGGATACAACGGTGGTGAAGCTGACGCCGGATAAACAGGTTTTTGCTTCTTCTAAGGACGGTTATTTTTCCGTACAGGCAAAGGCGGTGATCCTGGCTATGGGCTGCCGGGAGAGAACAAGGGGGGCTGTTTGCATTCCGGGGACAAGACCGGCCGGCGTGTACACCGCAGGCGTTGCCCAGGCTTATATTAATCTGAAAAATAAGATGGTCGGCAGGGAAGTGGTGATTTTAGGCTCCGGTGATATCGGTATGATTATGGCAAGAAGGCTTACCCTGGAAGGGGCGCATGTTCTGGGTGTGTTTGAGATCCGGCCCTACCCCAGCGGACTGCCCAGAAATATTGAACAATGCCTGAACGACTACCATATTCCTCTATATTTAAGCCATTCGGTTACGGAGATTCGGGGGGAAGACCGTCTGGAGGGTGTGGTGGTTTCCCAGGTAGATGAACAGTTTAACCCTGTACCGGGAACCGAAAAGGAATACCCCTGCGATACCCTGATTCTTTCCGTGGGCCTGATTCCGGAAAACGAACTGACCTGGATGGCAGGTGCAAGAGAGGATACAGGAACGAAGGGAGCCGCAGTGGATGAGCGTTTCCAGACAACGGTTCCCGGAATCTTTGCCGCCGGAAATGTGCTCCATGTCCATGATTTGGTTGATTTTGTTTCGTTAGAGGCCGAGGCGATGGCTGACGGCGTGGCCTGCTATCTGTCCCGGGAAAGCCTGGCGGAATCTTTTCTTAAAGTCGTGGGAAATCCTTTGGTTTTACAGCTTGTGCCGGAGAGAATCAGCGGAAAGGGAAACGTAACGGTTTCTTTTCGGGTAAAAAAGCCGGTAAAAGCCTGCACCATTGAACTTCGCCAGGGGGAAAGGGTGATTAAGGCGATAAAAAAGTCGAAGCTTTTGCCTGCGGAAATGGTACAGATTTCTATTGATAAAGAAAGCTTAAATGAAGGGGAGAATTTGGAGGTAAGTGTACTATGTTAAGAGAATTTACCTGTATTATGTGTCCCCAGGGCTGTGAAATCGTGGTGGAAACAGAGAAAGAGGCAGCAGGGACAGGTAAAGCTTTGGAGAAAGCGGGGAATATTGCAGAAGGAAACAAGCGCCATACCGTACAGGGAGAGTATCGGATTACCGGAAACCGATGTCCGCGTGGGGCGGAGTATGGAATTCAGGAAATGGAAAATCCCATGCGCAGCATTGCCTCATCGGTTCTGGTTGAAGGCGGAGAACTGCCGCTGGCCAGCGTCCGCCTGACCCGCCCCATTCCCAAGGGAAAGATCTTTGCGGTTATGGAGGAGATTAAAAAAATAAAACTATCCGCCCCGGTAGAGGAAGGCACAGTAGTGATAAGCAATGTTCTGGGACTTGGAAGTGATGTTATGGTGACGAAGGCGGTAGAACGGCAGGAATAAGTAAAACAGCAGAAAAATTTTGTTGGGAAAGTTTTGTTGAGTAAGTTTTGTTGAGAAAGTTTTGTTGAGAAAGTTTTGTTGAGAAAGTTTTGTTGGAAAGTTTTTGTTGACAAATATAGAGAAGTATTTTATAATTGTCTTTGTTGCAGCCGATGGGTAAATTATCCAGGTGCTGCGGACAGATGCAGAAGTGGCGGAATTGGCAGACGCGCACGGTTCAGGTCCGTGTGGTAGAAATACCTTGTGGGTTCGACTCCCATCTTCTGCATATCGTTTAGGGGCGGGAAACCTTGATTTTATCGGGTTTCCCGCCACTTTTATTTATCGTAACCGACGGTACGTTCGGTACGATCTACAGAGCCAGTGCTTTTTCGATAGCCAGCGCTTGTTCTTCCTTAGATTTCCTTTCAAAGTTGTAGAATCGGTACGTCGTACTGATATCGCTGTGTCCTGCGAATCGCTGAACTGTGCGGTCATTCACATTCGGATCATCCAGAAGCGTTGAGATACAGGTCTTTCGGATCTTATGTGGGCTTTTCACGGTTGTATGTAGACGCTTGCACAGTTTCCGCAGCTTCTGGTCAGCGGCCTGATATCCAAGACGATATTCAAAGTCAGGATTATCGCTCTGGAATATCCACTCTGCCATATATCCGTGTTCCTGGTTGAATGCTTTTACATCCTCAAGGATTTGCTTTGCGGTTGTTGTCAGAGGAATATCCCGTCTGCCATGTTCGGTCTTTGTCCACTCCCGTACACTATAATTGTCGGCCTGACGTTGGATGTACAGTCTACTGTCCTTTATATCTGTCCATTTAAGTCCGCAGACCTCTCCTATTCGCAGGCCAGTTTCAAAGAGAAACAGTATCTGCAGGCCAGCGCTGGTGGGGTATCTTTTTAAATCATCATATACCATCTGCCTGATGGCCAGCCGTTCTTTATCTGTGAAGACTTGCTCCTCATCAAAAGGAGTAGCTTTTTCTGTGCGGAGTTTTTTGGGCAGCTTTTTCTGTGCTTTAGACCAGAGATCTTCGCTGACAATGTTCACATCTTCATCCGAGGCATATTCATAACAGCCTTTAATGATTCCAAAAATCCTTGAGAATTTTTTCTGGTCTACTGGGTAATGCTTTTTAAGCAGTTGTTCTGCCCAAGTTCTCAATTCCATTACCGTTATATTTGCCAGTGGCTTGTTGAGCAATTCCTGGCTTAAAGGTTCATTGAGGTAGTAAGCTTCCCAGGATTTTTCGATACGCCTGATGGTTGAAGCGTTTGTGGGTGTTTTCTTGTGTTCTATCCATTCATTGTGGACTTCCGGCAAAGTTACTTTCTTTTGATTACTTTCAGAATAGTGTTCAGCTAAAGCGATCATCAGTTTTTCTTCGCTGCATTTTCTGATTTTTCGTTTGCCGTTTGGACAAGATGGATCATCTACGTTAGTAAACCAGCCGCTTTTATCAGTATGGTGAATTTTATATGGGTGCTGCTTTTGTGCATTTTTAATAGCTTTTCTCATTTTGACTAGATTCAGCACTTCATCTTCAGACATTGTACCATTAAATTCCAGGAAAGGGAAGCGCTCTATCCAATCAGAATTTTGCATTATAATGTTATTATTGGGAAGATCAGAATTATTCATTTTACATCTTCCCCTCGCTTTCCATTTACATCTTCCTCTTGATTTCCATTTGCATCTTTCTTTCGCTTTCCATACTCTTTTGCATCATCAAACTTGAAAGAGGTAATGATTCGCTCAATCGTGCCATCAGTACCATAGGGAATATCGATATAGTAAAATCCATGCCCCCAATAAAGATCATCTATCATACCTTCCATATGCCTGTCTTCAGCAGGTAAACTTGCCAAATTGGTTGTCTCCTTAGTCTTTTGGTCTTTCTTGCGGGTAGCGGTGATACGGCAGAAATAAATAAAGTCATTGTTTTTGCCTTCTTTTGTGATTTGTCGCAAGAGTTTTGCCAGCTTTACGTGTTCTTTGTAGCCGAACTCTTTATTCTGTAAAGTTAAAATGTCATTCTTGTAAACATTTGTGTTTAGATATGGTGGGTCTACGATAAAAATAGTATTTTGGGCATTTTTATTTTTTTCAATAAGTTCTAAAATGTCCATGTTGTAGATTTTTGTTTCTTTCAATCTTTCATGTAATAATGGGATTGCCTTCCAATAATTTCTGTAGGTTTCATCATTTTTTTTATCGTATGTAGTTCTGGCATTCCGTGCGGATAGTAAGTTCAGATACAGATAAGATACAATGCCAGGGATAACAATATCTTTTCCACATGATTCTAATAACTGTTTATCTGCCTTCTCCAGTTCCTCTTTCTTTGTGTCGAATATTTCTTTATTTGGAAATAAGAACTGCAATTTCAAAAATATCTCGTCAGGGCATTTTTGAAGCCCTTTATATAGATTGGTTTTTCTTGTATCGATATCATTAATGATTTCATGATCAGCTATCTTAAAATTAGCGAATATGCCGAGCGCACCAGCACATACCTCAATGCTAGTCTTCCATTTTTTACCCTGCGAGTTTTCTGATATGCCAAAAACCTTCTGAATGGCATACTGCATATCAGGAGACCACTTACTGCCTGGTATCCGCAGGAGATGTAAATCTTGGTTGCTTTTATAATCTTTTGGCACAGAAAGAAAATTGCGTTGCTTCTCCTGGTCTTCTATAGAGATATAGGGTAATAAATAATTTGCCAGTAAAAATGTCACAAATTTTGAATTTGTGAGACTGTCCGGTTTATAGTGATCAAGAATTAGTTCTAGTGTTTCATCGCATCGGACAGAATATTGTTTTGTTTGTCTTCTATCTTCAATCGTTAAGAGTTGATGTAGGTAAAAGTCATCCAGAGGTGATCTAGGGGGTAAGTCTGCTAATGCATATGCAATTCCATCCAAAATTGCTTTGGAGATATTCGTGGAGGCTTTTTGGGAGTCATTTTTTGAGTCGTTTTTCTCTTGATAAATTTCATTCAGTTTATTAACAATGGCTACTGGTAAATTAAATGTGTAAACTTTATTTTTCATCTGATAACCGCCTTTCTGCCCGCACTTTGGGCGAAAAAATTTTGTTGCAGCGGTTATTTGTCAGATCCCTGGAAATCTAAGAGAGAAAATGTTTTAGCGAAAAAAATGCCAGATCCCGATAAAAAAGGGCAATCAGGCATAAAAAAAGGGCATCTAGCTATTAAAAAAGGCATCTAGCTATTGGAAAAAGGCATCTAGGATATGCTTTTAACGATCAGCAACATGATTTAGACGATTTAGTTGTCCAGATCCCAATGTTAAACCCAATGTGACAGTCTGTTTGGATGTCGGATTTGTGGGATAGAAATTGGGGAAAGGCGTAGTTTTTTTTATAAGGAGCGATTAGGGATTTGTAGTTGGGGATTAGAAATATTTTTAAAATTTGTATGGATAAAGAATAAAAAATGTAAGATTTTGTAGTGTAGATTTGGAGATTTTGAAACAGAAATGTAGTTTTGTTTTTTGTATTACATATGGATTTGTAATTTTTATCATGTATTTTTATTGCTGATTTGTAGGAAAAACATTTGTTCGATATATGCTTTTTGTAGTAGATGTCTATTATAAACATCTGACT
>VSOC01000091.1:11317-15279 GCA_009774615.1 Lachnospiraceae bacterium | reverse complement strand
CTATTTAACAGCCTATCGCCTTTTAAAAGTCAAAACTGTACTTTCAGATTATAAGGAATAAACTCCATACAGCCTATTCATCATTATCCAGTTGATTGTAGATAACTTGCTCATCTCGTTCTACAGTAATACTTTCCCTTTTAAGATAAAACTTTTAATTCTTTACTTCCTTTTCGAATTAACTTTCTTTCCAAGAAACCGTATTTGTCTAATGATGAAAATGCCTCTTTTTCAGTAAATACAAAATATTCAGCATATTTCTCTAATGTCATAATAACTACTTTCAAATTATTCAAATCAGCAAATATAACTTCTTTACTTACCGTCATAATTGTTTGTTCCAGATATGGATTTGTCTTAAATTAATAAAATTTTTCCATAATTCTATATTGCTGCTGTCCTCTCTTAACTCCTTTGCTCTACTTCAAGCACCCCTTGGTTATAATCCCGGATAGCTTTTTCTCTGGCCTCATATTCCAACCACTTTTCTTCATCTTGACTAATAACCTGTAAATGCTGGTAGACACTTCTGATATATACATTTTTTGTTACCAACATACCACTCTCCATCACTTTAGGAAAATTTTTCATAATACTGCTTCGCTTCATCATCGGTCAAATGATAATGTTTTTGCAATTTTGCTATTGTTTTTTCTCCAGGAACTCCTTCTTCAATATTATCAGCAATAAGTATTCGTATACTTTCTATTCTTTCTACCGCTCTTCCTCTAGCTTCTCCTCTTGCTTCTCCTCTAGCTTCTCCTCTAGCCTCTCCTCTAGCTTCTCCTCTAGCCTCTCCTCTAGCTTCTCCCCGCTGCTCTGCTTCCAGTATAATCTGGTTATAATCCCGAATAGCCTTTTCTCTGGCTTCATATTCCATACGCTTTTCATCATCTTGACTAATAACCTGTAAATGCTTGTAAGCGCTTCCGATATATACATTTTTTTCTGCCAACATAACAAAATCCTCCTTTCGTTCTGCATTAATAAACTTTCCCCACAATTCTATATCGCTACTGTCCTCTCTTAACTCCTTTGGCAGCTTAGGCAGTTCCAATACATGAAACTCCATCTTATCTGTATACAGGAAATGGCGTGTGTCCTCCCAGATATGAAAACAGGAATAAAATTCCGATTCATCCGCAAAAAGATCAAAATCTAAGATACTTATACTTACACACCGCTTAAACACCGTATAATCTTCCCCAGAATGAATCTGATCCGTAAACATCTTTGCCAGATAGAACAATGCCCGATCCGCCCATACACTAATCGCTGACAACTGAATTTCAATGTCTATCTCCGTATGATTGTTCATCAGAATCCTTACATCCAGGATTCCCAGTTTTTCCTTCTCCCGCTGTTTTCTCAGGTTCGTATTGAGTATCTGTGTTTCCTTAATCTCTTTTGGGTTCAGCTTCAGCATTGCCGACAGGAAACCAATTCGGGCCTGCTCATCCATCATAATCTCTTTAAATGCGTAGTCCACCTTCGGCTTCATCAAAAAGTCTGACATTTCACTTACCTCTCCATTCTATAAATTTTCTGTTTTCCTGTCCATGATTCAATAAAACAATTCCTTTACTATCTGACATCACTTTATCCAATCCTGTCATTCTTCTATAGGTAAAAGTATAACACATCTGCGCTCTAAAACCAAACAAAATTCTTGTTTCGAATAAAAGCATCACTTCACGCTTTCGATAAATCCACTACCCGGCAGAAAGAATCATCTTTACCGCTGTACAGATACAAGGAATCCGAAAGAACTTCCTCCGGCAGCACTTCCTTCTTATTCACTTCCTTCACCACCTCTGCCAGCACATGATATTCCGGGATGTTTTCCCGCCGCATAAAAAGGACTTCATGGATACTGGATGGAAGGATGAGCAAATCTCCGCCAAGTTTCTGCGCTATGGTCTTTAATACTTCTGGATAGAGAATAGCCGATGCTCCCCAGGTGTTGTATCGATTAGTCAGCACATACACTTTAGACTGGATAAATTCCTTTTCTTTAGTCTGGCTCCTGTGACTATCCAGCAGTTTATCCCATGCCTCTTCATTCAGTCTAATCCCGCTCTTTTCCATCTGCTCTTTCAGTAAATCTTTAAGCACATCCTCTAAGCTTTTCACAATAACCGGAAACCGTCTGGGCGTATTCCTGCCTGCCCATTCCCAAAGTGTATCTTCATCGATTTGCCAATAACGCATATGTTCCTGTTTAATTTTTATCGTCATTATCCCCATATCATCTTTTTCCCATAAAACAGCAAACACCGCTGCCAAATCTTCCCCAATTACCCGATACGGCATCGTTTCCAGGATTTCCCGGTTTTTCTCCAGATTAACCAGTTGGTAAATCACTTTTTCTCTTACCAACTCCGCCTGGAAAAATTCATTGGCAGCAGCTAACTCCTGCCCACGGCATTTCCGATGAACCGCATAAATCGACTGTGCCGTTTCTTCTATCGCAGTACCCTCATTCAAACTTCTCAGATACGGCTCCAGATAAATCAGCGGACTAACTGGCTTTCCTTGTTCCTGAATCGTCATTCCCAACTTCACCACGCCATTATTCTTCACCATTTCCTGAATCTCCACCTTATCATCAACAGTACACAATTTCTGTACTTCCTGTCTAAGCGCCTCTAATATCTCCTTCTGGCCATCTAATCTTGTTGTTTTCTCCTTATTTTCCATCATTTGTTCTTTTTCCCTATCCTTTCTTCTTTACTTTTGGTTGATGTATCTTATCGAACAAACACCAACGCTATTCGGAAAAACATAACTTCATAAGTACCTAAAAGACACATATTTATCCGTTCCCTAAAGGGTATACAAATAGCGGCGGGTATTCTCTCCCGCCGCCACAGCTTTACTTTAAACGTCCGCCGCCGATTAGACGGCATCAATTCAGGGATGCCAAGTGCACCCAGCAGACGTTTATTTATGGTGGTGCACTCACTTGTGGGCGTATGAGGGTTTACTTTAAAAGCCTACCGCCGAATAGGCGGTCTAAGTTCAGGTATTCCAAATGCGCCCAACAGACGTTTATTTATGGTGGTGCACTTACTTGTGGGCGTATGAGGGTTTACTCGATATTCATTGCATTTTTATCTGCTTTGCCCTACAGCTTCATTATCCACCGAAATAATCGTATTCCATCACAAAACCCTGACAGATAATAGGATTCCAGTTCATCCCCATGCCATCCAATGAGCCAATCCAAAAACTCCCTGTTCTTCTCTTCTAATTCCGGGGACATTTCTTTTACCATCTGTTCCCATTGGTCTAAGGTTTCATTTATTTCCTGGTATTTTTCGGGATTTTTCTTTTCTTCTTTTCGACTTAACCGGGTCATTTGTTCCGATAACAATAGGGTCAGTATTTCTTTTACTTCTGGGGTAAGATTTTCTCCAAATAACTTTTCCAAATACATTTTCTTTTCTCTCCTTGTACATCATCCATGACAATAGACAATCGATATTCTATTTTAACCACACGCTTTCCATTCCCGGTGCTTTCCCTGCTCCCGGCGTTCCAGTTCATCCAGTATCTTTTCAATCTCCTTCCAGGCTAAATATTCCAAATGTTCATTTTTAATATAACAGGCCCACATTGCCGCAACAGGTTCATGAATAGATGGCAAAATTTTCCAGTGATGTTCTGCATATTCTTTTCTTTATTGGAAATACTCCATCACACAGCCGTAAAACAAGATTTTCTGGCATCCCTCCCAAATCTCCCGTTTCTTTTGGCACAGCATCTTACACTTAAACTGTGCATATTTCCTTCGAACGTACCTGTATCCTTTCTTTCTCATCCAGTCTTTAACCATGGGCATTCACTTCCTCCCCTTGCCTTATCGAATTATCGCATATCACATGGTTTCTTCATCTGCTTATTTCTTACCGGCTTATTTTTTTCTTCTTATTTCTTTTTTGCTTATTTCTTTTTTGCTT
>VSOC01000091.1:0-11217 GCA_009774615.1 Lachnospiraceae bacterium | reverse complement strand
CTGCCTTCCATCAGAACTTCTTCTATCCAATCCTCTTCCTTCTCTGTATACCAGAAATGTCCATTTCCGCAGCAAACCTGGCTTGGATTTTCTTTACATTTTCTGGTAATTTTTCAATCATTATACACTTTCTGCCTTTTCTTATTGCTGCTATACCGATTGCCCCGCTTCCGGCAAACGGATCTAAAATAATTTCGCCTTCCAGAGTAATATATTCCAGTAATTTCTCACACAACTCTACCGGCAATTCGCTCTGGTGTATTTTCTGACTTCTGGGAACTGGCTCCACATCAAACATCGCTGGAAGCATCCCTGCTGCTCCGCTCATATAACAGAGCCTTCCCAGTGCCTTTGTCTTTTTGGCATCTAATCTAAGATTTCTTGCCTTTCCTTTGCTGAATATCATAATATCCTGGGTATTCTTGGCCTTCCGACCAGTATTGCTGACAAAATTTCCTTTCTTCCAGCTCACCTTGCAGTAATAATCTAAGCCGCTTGCTTTGGCAAATTGCTTAATCTGAAAAATCTGCTCATAATTATTCTCATTTTCGGCAGGTAAAAATTCTGCCAGAAAGCAGCCTGGCTTTAATACTCTTGCCTTTTCCTCAAAGTCCTTTTGTTCATAGAGAAAACACTCGTAATTGGCAAAGGAACGGTTTCCGCCTTTATTGGATAACTTATCTAACCATGGATGATCGGTAATAATACAGTCAATACTTTCCTCCTGCAGCATAGAAAGCACCCGACCATCACCTTCCATCAGCTTATACTTTTCTTTCATTTTCTTCATCTCCTGAATTGATTTTTTATTTGCCATATTTGCCTGAGTTCACTTTGTTTCTTTTTTCTTGCTCATTGTTATCCGTTACTTTATCGAATTACCCTATGCTGCCTCCCTACTCTTTGACTTTCGCAAACATTCAATAGCTTTCTTATAAATTTCCTCATTTATCTGCTCTGCCGACTCCAAATGGTAGCGGTTTAATACAGCATCCAAGGCAACGCCCGTCCGTTCCAGTTCTTTTTCCAGTACGGTTCGTTGTCTTTTCGTAAGCGCAGGCGTCGCCCCAAGACTTTGTTCATCTCCTGAAAACGTTTCCTTTATCTCTTTTTGTACTGCTTCCTTACCTCTTGTGGTCTTACTGTTTGCCTTATTTGCCGTTTCTTGTTTGGCTTTATTTTCAGTCTTTTCTTCTATCTTGTTTGCTGTTTCCTGCTCGGTCTTATTTTCAGCTTTTCTTTCTGCCTTTTCAACCATTTTTCCTGCTGCCTGCTTTCCTACTGCCTGCTTTTCTGCTGTCTGATTTTTTCCTGCCTCTTTTGCACCCATATCCAGAACTCTTGCATCCATGGAGTACACAATTTCATTTTTCTGGTTGACAATCATAACGGCATTCATTTTTCCTTCTTCGTCATAATGAATTGACCAGACGCTAAAGCGGTCATATGTAAAATACTTCTGCTCTCGTTCTTTCTTTTGTATTTTTACCCTCTCTGCTGGAATCCAGATAAACGGGGCAGTATATAACTCTCTGCCAATCCCCCAGTTAAAACAGGCCCGCTTAAAGCTGTCGGATGCCTGGCCTTTTTCCTTTTCGGTATAACTCATTGTCCCGACATCCTGTTTGCCTATCCATTGCTTTTTCTCCTTATCCCATACCTCAACCGTACAATACAGGTTCCCGTCAATCACCTGATGACTTCGCTTCCAGCCAAAAGGCGTAAAGGTTTCATCTAAGAGCTTCTGGTCTACTCTTGCATCCTTAAATAACAGGAGGCTTAACCCTTTCTCATTTATCATTGCTACCCGGCACTCGATTTCCTCTGCACGTAAAAGCCGGATGGATACATCTTCCATTATCCTTATTTCTCCTTCCTTGTTTTTTATTTCTTAATTCTTTGCTTTTTGTGCTTTCAAAGAACAACCCGCTTATGGAAGCACAGCAATCCATTAAGCGGGTAATTTTATTGTTATTTATACTTTACACTTCCTTAATCTAAACGAACCAGACAGCTTTCCTGCAGCTATCTGGGTTATTTATGCTGCCTTAATGCTGAACCGTCGGCTCGTTGTGGTCTGGGCAAAGTCCTGATAGACTTCCGGGTTTTCTTGTTTCATTCGCTTAGTATCAAGCTTCGTTGTTTCCACGTTGCTCCATGCTACCCGATATTTTTCGGTAAAGGCCAGTTCATTGTCCTGCATTGCCAGTTTAATTTCCTGCTCAATCTGTTTCTGCTCCTGTTCCAGCTTTTCCTTCATCTGCAGAAGTTCTTCCCTTCGTTCCAGCTTATCATCAAAACCAATTAAAGAAATGCTGCTCTTCTTTTTTGCGGTGTGGAAATACTGGTTAAGCAGTTCGTCACAGGCTTTTGAGCCATCTGGTGCAGGCATACGTCCGGTAAGGATGTGCTGATTCCAAAAGGCTTTTTCAATGGCAATTAATTTCTGGATAACTTCATCATCCCAAGTAATTTTCTGATAAAGGAAATCTCGTCCCAGGATAACTACAGCGATATACCATTCCCGCTTTCCGGTTACTGCCATATAGTGAAGACACTGAAGCAGGTAATGGGGAGGAATCTGTCCATCCTTCCATTTATCGCTGTTATAGGCACTGGCTGTCTTGCACTCTAACCCGGCATCCTGCCCAACGATTAAACGGTCAATATCCGCAATCATAAACGTATTTTCTTTGTTTCGGTAAAGCATATGGGAACGGCGGACTTTATATCCGGTTGCCTCGCTAAACCGCTTTGCCACATAATCCTCGAAATCCCTTCCCTGACGCATGGATTCATTGTCCTTTATTTCCAGTTCGTCACTTATCTTGTCCTGAAAAATGTGAATCGCACTGGCATAGGGATTTAAACCACAGATAGCGGCGGCATCCGAACCGCCGATTCCCGTTTTTCTTAATTTCAGCCATGCTTCACGGCTCATCTCTCTAATGGGGGTTACTTCAACCATGGGTATTCTCCTTTCTCCCTCTTATTCTGATTTTCTTCCCTTTATTTTTTCTTTCCTTTATTTTTCTTTCCTTTATTTATAGGTACTTACCGCCTTTTTACAAACACCATCAACAATTTTTATACAATACATTCATGCAATGTTTTCTGGTGGTTTATCATCTAACTCCCCATGCTCCTTAAAGCTGAAATAGCTTTCTTCCCCAATAATGATATGGTCAACCAGTCTTATCCCCAGAATATCTCCTACTTGTTTCAACTGCTTGGTTATCTGAACATCTTCTTTACTTGGCGTCGGGTCGCCGGAGGGATGGTTGTGGAAGCAGAGGATACAGGCTGCATTATTTAACAGGGAATGTTTGAAAATATTTCGGGTATCAAAACAGCAAGTGTCCAATCCACCCACAGCAACAATCTCCACCGCTAAGGCTTCCATCTTTGTTGTCAGGCTCATCACAATAACCATTTCCCGGTCTGCAGTGATGAGCAATGGCTTTACCAACTCCACTGCCCGTTCAGGACTGGTAAATGGGGCTGTTCCATAAAGCGACCGGGATTCCCGCACCATTTTCAACTGAATGATTCCGACGGGCTGATTAGTGATGGATTTATTTACCATTGCTTCCAATTCTTTTCGTTTTGAACTCTTTCTCATGTCTACCTCTTTCTTCATTAGACGCAACCTAACTTCCATAGGCACAAAAACAGGAGTGCCTCTCGACACTCCCATTCGCTTTAATCTCCACTTTTACTAATCTTCACTTTTACATTTCATTCTTCAGTTCCTTTATGCGTTCAACGCTAAGATCAGAACACATCGCAATCTCTTCTATTGTATTTTTTCCTAATTTCAGCATACGCTTTGCTGTTTTTTCCTGACCTTCATTTCGGCCAATCAATATTGCCTCTTCTCTCATTTCCATAATCGCCTGACACATATCTACCACTTCCTCCTTTTCATCAAACTTTATCTTAGAATGAGTTATTGCATTAATTACGGATGCTGCATTTCTTTCCACATGCTTAAATCGCTCATCAGACAAAACCATCTGCTGTAGCTTTTCCTTATCTTTAGAGTATTTGATATAAAGCATCACTTCCCGTAAGCTGGTTTTCAGCTTATTCATCGCCTCCATATCCATGTATGCCGGAGCAATCAGGTTGATTTTATAATCTGGCACAAAGGAAAGAATCTTTTCATCCTTCACCGATAGCATTTCATGGATACTCATTGGGCCATCCCATGGTGTTGGATTAAACAGAATAACCAAAGTAATCACCGGGACTAACTGGTCATTCCGATAGAAGCCGCTTAAATACTCCTTAGAACTTGGCCCAGGACGTGAATCTTCGTTTTTCTCTCCATTTTTCTTTGCTTCTGCCCGTTCCTTTTCTGCTTTCCGGTGGGATTTTGCAGCCTTTTCCACCTGTGCGGCGTACTGTAGTGCATCATAAACCATATTTTTTACAGGCATAGCCATCTGAACATCCGTTTGGTTTTCAATACCCAAAATCAAATATGCTGCCGATTCATCCTGCATCGCAGTCAGGTACTTTAAATTGTCACGAAACTTCTGTACGGGTGACTGCGTATTGCCTTCTCCATAAGGCATACTGATTTCTGTGGTATCCATCGCATGTAATTTTAACGGATCAATTACCTGCTTTCCATCATACAAAAAATAGTTAAATGCATCGGCAAAGATCGAGGCATCCTTCATATACTCTTTCGTTATAATATCTTTTGCTGCCAATCTGTTTATCTCCCTCCCTGTTTAAGTCTAATTATACCACCTTCCGTTTTTGAATACAATCACAATGATTTCCTTTTATCCGACTGCACTTATCCTGCCTTTACTAAATCAAAAGCCTTATCAATCATCGCATTGCCATCTACCGTCTTTGCAAACAAGTTTTCCCGGTAGTTGGCTCTTTCCCGCAGAGGTTTTGCATGGGTAGCGAAATCGGATACTGCATTGACAAATCGATACGCATTTTTTCCTACATGAGCCAGATCCGGCGCTTCAAAATATCTTACTTTGACTTCTTCCTTCATCCGCTGAAGATTTTTCTTCTGCTGCTCAGATGCATTGTCCACCAGTGGAAATAAAGCATCGATATACTCGTAAACTTTTCTGTCCGAAAGCTTCTGACGGTTAAGCTTATCTATGGCTTTTCCTAACTCCTGCATATATAAATCGGCATAAAGAAGGGTATATCGTGCGTCTTCCAGCTTTCCCCTAATATCCCCCACATGGTTGGTTGACCAGCTTCTCTTTGCCGTAGAAAGGGCAAGATTTAAGGTATTCATGCACACAACACGAATCGGTGTCATGGCTGCTTTAATTGCTCCTGTACCATCATGGGCGTTCATAAAGACCAGATACGGTGTAATTTCATCCCCACTGATAATATAGCGCTGGGGTAGTTTTGCAAGCATCCAAACCCTGCGCCCATTCTGTAAACTTCCTGCCGTTTCATAAGTAACGCCCTCGCCTAACAGGGAGTCTGTAAAGGCGAAGGCGTCGTGATTTTGGATTGTGCGGTATCGGTCAGTAACTACTCCCAATACTCGGTTATCTGTTTCTCTTAAATTGGCTTTAAATCCCGAAATAGGGATTCCATCCTCGGTTATGATTGGCTTTTGAATCACCTGCCAATCAAGTCCTGCAAGAATAAGGGCATCCTTAGATGTCGGTGCTTCCTGCACCATTGTCCCTAATCCATGCCAAGGCTTTTGTCTGGTATAAAACATAGTTTCAACATTTGCTGCCATTTTTATTACCTCCTTGAATCGTATTGTTTTCTTGTATTCAAAGAGATAATATATAAATGAAATAAGGAATTTTTACATTCTGCTCAATGATTCTTTATAATAATTATAGCAAATTTTTATAAATATTTTCTTCAATTATGGCATCATCAACATACAATCATAAGAATAACTGCCACTAATACCAATATTATCAAACGTATAATTTACACTTGGAAAATCCGTACTTTCAGGACTTGACCAATCAATGGTAAGATAGTCATTTGCGCCAGTCAGACAATTTGTTCCATAAAAAATCAGCCTTAAACCACCATTCTCTAAATAACTATAGTTTGGATAATTCCCAGTCCAAATAATACCGCTGGAATTAAAAAAATTAACATAAATACCACCACCCATACTATATGTACCTATTTCCATTTCTATTTCTGCATTATAATTTGAACCATACACTACATTTACCACATCATTAGGCTGTAACTGGACAACTGTATTTTGTGAATATTCCATAGTGTCTTTTTCAAAATAGCAATTCATTCCTGTTTGTTCTACATAATCTTCCCAATATAAATATCCATTAGATGATATATATATTGTGCCACTTCCATTGACATACTGAATAGTTTCTACATCATTCCCATAATCATCCGAAGAAAGTATACTATATTTACAGTCATTATAATGAAATTTTCCAGTTGCAGGATTATAAAAAGCTGTCATCCTCCACTCTGATGATTCAAACGCACTATGACCCCAAGAAATTGCAACAAATAATGCATCATTATAGGGTGTGATTTCCATATAACATCTCTGGCTGTTTAAATCCCACCAGGTTCCTCCATAATAATCCGATAACTGGCTGGCATTTGCTGCAAAAGTAGGTATACATAAAATCAAACTTAATATCATTGAAAATAACATTTTTCTCATCTTCTTCATTTTTTACTTCTCCTTTTCATTTTTGTAAAGTACATGATGGTTTAAATAAAGCAAATACTATCTTTTCCATTCATTGGTCATTGAAAACAGAATTATCCGATTCCTTTGCAAGCAAATATCCATTATACCATGATTTATAAGAGAAATAATAACTTAAATCAGCACCTTATCCTTCATCTTCAAATAATTCATCCCACCATTCATCATCCCACCACTCACTTTCTAAGTCCGGGGACAAATTATTTTTAAGATCTGGAATCTTATTCCGATTATATAATACCGCTTTCCAAGCACTTAATGAATCTTTGTTTGTATAAGCGGCCGTAGCTATAACCATAATTAACAAGCAAAACAGACCTATGTTTGCTTTATGGAGGATACGGTATGCTTTTATATCACCTGCCATATTGTTTCTATTAACAACAAAAAATTCTTCTAACCTTTGTACGAGAACAGGTGCCCATAAAAATGCTGTAGCTGCTAATATTAAAAAAATCAACGCCAAATAATATCCATATCCAAACTTTACCTGACATCCTATACTCCTTATTCCATCCCATTCTTCAGCATGAGCAAAAATAAAGAGTAAAAGTGCAGCTAATCCGGTTTGTACTGTATGAATTACCTTTCCATTTACAACAATAACTGCCGCTACCATCAGAAGAAGAATGATTACAATAAGAAAATTACCCGTATCTTCTGGAACAACTTCAAGCATTTCCATCTGTTCGCTTGTCATTCCCCAACTTCCCGTTAATTCATATCCATTTGAAGACAACAACACCTGTTGACCGCAGGAAACCGTACAAAACGGCATGAAAAATGCAATAAACGCAATCAATAAGGCCCATTTGAAACCTACTTTATATCTTAAAGGTTTTAACTCCCGTTGTGCCTTCTCTTCTTCAGGTTCTTCTATTATATGGCTATCATACATTGCCCGCAATGTTGCCTGTTGTTCTAATGAAAGACCCTCCATGGAATCCTCTTCTTTTAATAATTCTGTTTTCTTATCTTGAACAGAAATAATTTTCTTTTGTGTTATATCACTCTTATCTGTATTCGTTTTTTCTTTTTTCTGTAAATTTTCTTCTTCCACAGGTGTTCCGCATAAATAACAAAATTTTGATGATTGCTCTAATTCTGTTCCACACTCTTTACAATATCTTTCGCGTTCAACTTTTTCCCCACAGCTTGGACAGAATTTTATCATTTCATCTAATTCTTCCCCACAATTTTTACATTTCATTACTTTTTCTCCCACTTACTATTCTCAAAGGAAAAGCAAATATTCATATTTGACATATCCCATTATACCATTATAATTTACCAGGCAATAACCATTAGTACCTTCTTCAATATAGTCAATAATCGTTCCCAACGGAATCTGGCAAATTTCTTTATCCTGTGCAGTTATACTGGTTCGTAAGGTTACGCTTTGTTTACAGTTTACTATCTGACATTTTATCCCTGTATAGACCTGTGGTTCATAGTAATCCAGATAAGAACCAAGCACATACCCTAGTTGTCCGTTATAAGCTACCTGGGCAAATCCATTATCTAAAGTTCCATAATAATCTACAGCAGCATATAAGGGAATCTGCGTGATTTCTGCAGCATCCGTTGATGGAGCACTACGCAAAGTAATGCTGGCTTTACACTGTACCACATACATGCGGGTTGCATTTCCTAAAGGTACATCCACCGTATAACCTGTTGTTTCTTGTGTTCCTATACTTTCATCTTTTTCAAAATAACACCCTGCCCCAGCTCCTTCAACTTCATCTTCCCAGTACAAATATCCATCATTTCCCGAATAAAAATATCCGCTGCCATTCGTATAATTGACCGTTTTCTGTTCTCCTCCATATTCATCATAATGTATATCATACTGTGTACAATCTTTATAAACTATTCTCCCATTTCTTCCATTTACCTGACCCGTCATCTCCCATTTTGCATCATCAGCATAGCCATTTGACCATGAAACAACGATAGATATTTTATTTCCGCCTGTTGCTTCTACATCCATATAGCATCTTTGGCTGTTTAAATCCCACCATTCACCCTCATATTGCTTTGCTAAGTCCATAGCTTTTTTATCATTTTCAGATTGTCTACTTGAGGTTTCCTGACGGTTTTTTGTTTCTGTGCTGTTATCATCTTCCTCAATATATTCACTTTCATAGCTATCATCTAAACCTTCATCTCCTAATTCATTCAAGGCTTCTGCTATCTCATTTGCGTCACTTTTTGAATAAAATATCTCAGTTACTTTATCATCTTTATCCGTATGTATTTGAATCATTTGCCCGTAACCAGGTTTATCTTTATTTATACTTAGCGCCCCATAATACAAAATTTTTCCTGCTTCTACTTCTATTTCATTCAGGAATCCAAAACTATGACTCGAAAGTTTTCTGCTATCTCCTAATACTGTAAATTCATCCCCTACCTTAATGCCATATAACTTATATTCTGGTGATTCAATGGAAAGCATATCAATATTTCCGTTTTCTGTAAGAAACATCATTAGTCCCTCTTTGCTATATACCCCAATATCATTTTCATCGGTAAGTCCCTGTTTAGAAATAAATTTAGCCACGTCATCTTTAGACAACGGGATATAATCGGATAATTCTACTCCACTCCCTATCCATACAAAAAAGAAAATTATTCCTGCGGTAAGCAAAACCACACTTCCTATAAATATGCCTTTCTTTCCCTTCCTTTTCGTGCCTGATGGTTGAAATTCTTCTGAAAAATTTTCTTTTGTTCCCTCTGCAACTGGTGTATCCGTATTCATTTGCTTTGATGCATCATTGTTAAGTATATTATTATCTTGTAATTCCGTTAAATTACCATAAAATGAATCTGTTTCCTGATGTTCTATTACATTACCTTTTGCGAAGTTTACTTGATGCTCTGAAACAATTCCTTCCTGTATTACTGTACTTTCCAATGCCTTAGATTTCGTTTCTTTTTCACTCTCATTTTCAGATATCTTTGTACTACAATAAAAACAAACTTTTTCTAAGGATGGTATTTCTCTTCCGCACTCCGTACAATACCTTCTAACTCTTTCTCCGCACTGTGAACAAAATTTCGCTCCTTGCTTTAATTCTGTTCCACAACTTCTACATTTCATCGTTTTCCTCCCAGTATTTTCAATAACAATAAAAGACCTAATCCACCTCCTGAATATGCAGCAATATCATTCACATCACCCACTGAATATTCTATATAAAGTGGCGCAATAAATTCCCAATAAATTCCCGCAACAACAAACAGCAATCCATATAGCCAAACGGTAATTTCACGCTTAAACCAGAAGCGATTTGCTATACGAATAGTAATACCAAATACAATTCCTCCCATGACATCGTTAAAATAACAACGCATAAAATTGTTTGTAAGGAATTTATATAAGCAGTATTTATTCATCAAATATAATCCTAATGCAGCCATCAACAAATACTGTTCTTTTCGTTTAATCAACAACCTGTATCTCCTAACAAAATGCCATAATTAAAATTATCATAATAATCGTCAAAGAAAAACCGATAATCGAACTAAGACAACCGCCAACACATCCTCCTGCTGCACCGATTCCTTTTCCTGCTGCATCCATGCTTCCTTTCAGCATAGAAAAACCTTCGTTTGGATTGAATTGCTGTTCAATCATTTTTACTGCTTCTGCTTTACCTATTTCATGCTTCATCTGACGATATTTATGTAGATATTTATTCGCTCCATAAAATCCCATAGATGCTGCTATTGCAAAATAAACAGCAAAAATAAAAAAAGATACAATGGCACATTTGAACACAATTTCCATTAATTCCGTATATCCCCAGTTATTAACAAAAAGTATCAGACATAAAATACCAACAATCGAAAATGCAATCGTATTTCCAATTGTTTCTTTTTTCGCTTTCTCCGCTAAACCTTCTTCATATTGATCTGGCTCATTCTGCCTATTTGAATTAACATCATCTTCTGCCTGCACTACTGGTTGAACAACTTGATTATTCGGATTTCCATAAACTGGTTTTGTTTTTTTCGTTTCTGCTTCCGCAGAATAATTCATTTTCACCGGATAATTGATTTTCATCGGCTCATTTAATGCCTTTCCGCAATTCGGACAAAACTTTGCATTTCCAACAGCAATTCCGCAATCGAAACAATAGTTTTGCATCTTTGCTCCACATTGACTGCAAAATTTCTCTCTCTCATTCAGTTCTGCTTTGCATTTTGGACATATCATTTAAAAGCCTCCCCATTTGCCTTTATTACCTAATTTAACAATAATACTGTAAGTATTTTTCAAATTTATTATTTTTATGGCAGAAAAAATTGCATTCCTTTTTCCACCTTATCTGCTTCCATAAACAATTTCAAGAAAAAACCTGCAACTTTTATACATCCACAGTGAAAATATACAAAAATAAACACTAATCCCATGCCAAATAATAGACCTGAAAAAAAGCGTTTAACATTATTACTCTCATAAGGTGTATATAATTGGATGAAACCAT
>VSOC01000090.1 GCA_009774615.1 Lachnospiraceae bacterium | reverse complement strand
CTGCGCCTGGCAGTTTCTCCATCGGTTTCTGTGCGCTTTTCCAATTCATCGGCAATATCCCTGGGTAATGCATCTATTGCCCCGGTTATATCTTTTAAACTTGCATTGACATCGGCATCCGTTTCTGTTTCTCCGGTGGTATCCCGCCCCCAGTCGATAGCCAGGCCACCAGCGGCAACCGCAGTTTTTAGCGTGGTTTCATCCGTTGTGATAGCGGTAGATATTTCCTCAATTCTTGCCCTGGCAAGTCCTTCGGATGCGGGGAGGGTGATAGAATCGGGGATATCTTTTAATACTGCCTTTTGCACATCTACGTTTACGGCATCCGCAGGAATGGAGATTTCCCCAGGTTTATAGATATTTGCTTTAATGCCGGTTTGGCAGTACTGGGCGGCGGCATCCGATGTTTTAAAAACGGTAAAAGGCAATGTGCCGACGTATTTTGCATCGACCGCAACAATAGTCATTGTATTATAGTTAGTGTCATAGGTGCTGTATTTATAATTGCCGTCCTTGTCTACGTAATCAAAGTAATAGAACATACTGTAGGATTTATAGGTATTGCCGTCCTTTGTGCAAAACCGAACAATCTGCTTATCTGCATCAAAAAACCCGAAGACGTCAACCGATGATGGCTTATACCAGTTGCGAACAAGCGCATAGTTTGTATATGGGCTGACACCGAAGGATGTAAACACGTATTCGTTGCTTTTGATGTATTGCGCCGGGTAGGTGTAGGATGGGAGAGTACGCAAATTGTACGGCGTAACTGATATGCTGTTATCTAACGTCCAGGCGGGAGGATTAGCCGATATATTTGCCGTATAGTCTTTTGTATCTGTGCCATAGCCAGCAAGACCGGATACCCAGGTTTTTAGGGCTGAGATTAGACCTTTAACGCCGCTTATAGTCGCACCCCAGGCTGAACTAACTGCATTGTTTAATACTTCAATTTGTGCTAGTGCATCCTGCCTTAGCTCTTCGGATAGGCTGTTATCTTGTGAGCGGTCATACAGGTATTGACTAAATAGCCCTAACTCGCCGCTTGCACCTTTATCCATGTAATCCTGATAGTCTTTCCATTCGCCAAGGATTGTTGTGATGGAAGAAAGAGAAAAATCAATGCCGCAGGCGTTAAGGATGAGATTAATAACATAACTGCCAGCAGTAACAGCGATTGAAGTTGCGGCGGCGTAGGAGGTAATGGGAGAGTAGGAGATAAGGAAGGCGGCTAAGGTACAGCATAGACAGCGTTTTAATTTCATAAAATACCCCCTTATATAGTTTAAGGGGATGACCAAAAAGGCCACCCCCAAACGGTTTTTGTTATGCCAAGTTTGCGATACGTTTGAATACCTTTACGCCAACGGTAACAACCAAACCGATAGCAATTAACGGAACAGCAACCGGAAGCATGGACATGATGGAATTGCTGATAGACGTTGTCATATCGCCGATGGCGGTAGTCAACACCTGACCGGCCTGGTCTGCAAGGCTAGTAGTATCACCTTCAGCGGCATGGGCTACCAACGGGCACGCCATGATAGCGGGTACTGCACAGAGAGCAGTCATTTTTGCCTTTTCGATTACGTTTTTTGCTTTCATCATTTCTTTGTTCTCCTTTTCTTTATTAGATTTTTTTGAATATATTGATAACTACCTGGATACCGATACCGATTAACATGGGTAAGCAACCAAGCAGAAAACCAATCCCTGTCATTGGGGCTACAAATGCGGATATTTGTTCGATGGTCATTTTTTACCCCCTAACGTGCAGATATTTGCTTAAGATTGAAGCACAGATAATACCGATGGTTAATGCGATTAATACATCTGCAAATAACAATAGATTTACGCAGGTGTTTAATGTGTCGTGGATGGTTGTTAGTGTGTCCTGGATAGCAATGGTTGCTTCCAGTAAATCGGATTCTAATGCTTCATTCATTAATTCATCAATGTCATAGTTTTCATTTTCATCCATAAGAAAAACCCCCAATCATGCAGTATCAGAAAGGCTTGCAATGTATTGAAAGTTGTTTTATACTGTTAGCAGTAGTGATTTTTGTTGTCCGAATCTATGCGCGAAAGAATAGTTTAACGAATAGTTACCACAATAAAGATAGGTATTCATTATCGAATCTGTTCTTTCGCATTTTTTCGTCTTTTGTACACTATCCCTTAAATATCTCCTAGGATAATTACATATTAACATATTTTTTTCCTGAACAGATAGAAAAAGGTTTTTTACAAAATATTAATACTTACCAAAGAAACACCCAAGAAAGGATATTTTATCACTCTTATGAAACTCCAACGCCTACTCAGCCTTACCCGGCAAGCTATTGATGCTTACCATATGATTAACCCTGATGATCACATCGCTCTTGGGCTTTCCGGAGGCAAAGACAGTTTAACTTTACTCTATGCCCTGGCAAACCTGCGAAAGTTTTATCCGTCCTCATTTCAGCTTTCTGCAATTACTGTTGATTTGGGTCTTGGAAATTTGTTTTTGGAACCAATAAGGACTCTCTGTGATGAACTATCTGTTCCATACCAAATTATACCTACGGAAATCGGGAAAATTCTTTTTGATATCCGCAAGGAATCCAATCCCTGCTCTTTATGTGCTAAGCTGCGGAAAGGTGCTTTAAACCGAACTGCGAAGGAACTTGGATGCAATAAAGTTGCCTATGCTCACCACCGTGATGATTTGATTGAAACGATGATGCTTTCTCTGCTCTATGAAGGCCGTTTTTATGCTTTTTCACCTTACACCTACCTGGATCGGATGGATTTAACCGTTATTCGTCCCCTGATGTTTGTCACAGAACCTGAAGTTGTTGGCTTTCAGCATAAATATCAGCTTCCTGTGTGCAAAAATCCTTGTCCGGTGGATGGGCAGACAAAACGGGAATATGTTAAAAATTTAGCAAAACAATTGGAAAAAGAAAATCCGGGTGCAAAAAATCGAATGTTTCGTGCTATTCTTGACGGCCAGATTCCGGGATGGCCTGCCGCAACGACCAAAACACCATAGCTATAAAAAAGAAAGAAGGTAATCCTATGTCTAACCTGCCCTACCACGAAAAAACAGATCGTGACAATATCCTCCATCTCCGTCAGCTTCTTCAGGAACTGCCGAAGTTCTGCTCGCAGTATTTTCGCGGGATTGAACCACGTACTTCCTCCAGAACCAGAATCGCCTATGCCTATGATTTAAAGATTTTTTTTGAATTTTTACTCAATGAACACCCGAATTTTCATCAAAACACAATTAAAGAAATTCAGCTTGAAGAATTAGATGAACTTCATGTTTCAGATATTGAAGAATATATGGAATATTTAAAATACCGCTTTAACGAAAAAAACCAGGAAATTATTAACAAGGAACGTGGAATAATGCGGAAAATTTCTTCCCTGAAGAGTTTTTATAATTATTACTTCCGGCTGGAAAAGCTTAAAACCAATCCTCCTGCTCTGGTGCAGATGCCAAAAATCCATGATAAAGAAATTATCCGACTGGATATCGATGAAGTGGCTATGCTTCTGGATGAGGTAGAACAAGGAGAAAACCTGACCGCAAAACAGAAAGCTTTTCACGCAAAAACAAAAACAAGGGATTTGGCCCTCCTTACTCTCCTGCTCGGAACCGGAATCCGTGTGTCAGAATGTGTGGGGTTAAACATCCATGATATCGACTTTAAAAACGGCGGTATCCGCATCCACCGCAAAGGAGGAAAGGAGGTTACGATTTATTTTGGAACCGAGGTGGAACAGGCTCTTCTGGATTACCTCGATGAACGAAATAAAATTATCCCGGAAACCGGCCACGAAGACGCACTGTTTCTTTCCCTGCAAAATAAACGCCTAGCTGTGCGAAGTATTGAAAACCTGGTTAAAAAATATGCTAAAATTGTAACTCCGCTAAAACCCATTACTCCGCATAAACTCCGAAGTACATACGGCACAAATCTGTATCGTGAAACCGGTGATATCTATCTAGTTGCAGATGTCCTGGGACACTCCGATGTAAATACAACGAAAAAACACTATGCTGCCATGGAGGATGATCGGCGAAGAAGTGCAAGAAACGCCGTTCGACTCCGCGAAGATTTATAATTTCATAATTCAGCTGTAATTTTAACTTGTCACAATTTTAGCCTTCCAAGGAAGTTCTCATTTCTAAGTCGCAAAGGCAAAAGCGATGTTCGGAAACATTTAATTGACATAATATTTTTATGTAAACAGAACTGATGTTCGTATATAAAGTCCAAAAAATAATTAACATAAAAATATTATGTCAATCTACTCTCTCGCTCGCAAACAATCCATTACGGATAATAAACAACCGTCAAATAATGCCCTACATGAATCGTATCATCCGTCAGCTGGTTCATACGTTTTAGTTCCTGAACATATTCGCTGGTATTCATCGGACTTGAAGCGGCATAGCGGTTTGCTATACTCCAAAGACTGTCACCGTTTTCTATCTTTATGCTGGTATAGTGAGGCTCTCTCCCCAGCAGTGAGGATTCCCTGGCAAAAACATTCATCATCATCAAACCAAAAAGATTAATACCTATCAGCAATACGGTTGCACAAATGAGTAATTCACGCTGATAGACCTGAAGACGACGGCGGCGAAGTTCCGTCTGTCTTTTCTGTCCCCGCTCAATAATATGTTCCATTACACTGTACATCTCTGCTTCTCTCATAACTCTTATCCCTCCATCATTCGTTATCATTATTCACATACCACATGCATTCACTGTAATCGTTCGTTTCTGATTCTACAATTCTAAACATGTGTTTGCAAACAAATGTTCTCTATGTATTTTATCCTATCACGCGAACAGATGTTTGTCAATGCCCTTTTTGTTTTTTTCGAACAAAAGTTTTGTTTTTTGTTTGCATTTTTATCGAACATATGTTACTATAGAGGTACAAATACATACGGAGGTGAATATTTATGGCACAGGGAAAGATTTCTGTTAAGCAGCAGGAAATTTTACAATATATCAAAGATACTATTTTAAAGAAGGGTTATCCGCCGGCTGTTCGGGAGATTTGTGAAGCCGTCCACTTAAAATCCACGTCTTCTGTCCACTCTCATCTGGAAACACTAGAACAAAACGGCTATATTCGGCGTGACCCGACAAAGCCGAGAACTATTGAAATTTTAGATGATTGTTTTAACTTGACCCGAAGAGAACTGGTGAACATTCCGCTGATTGGTTCTGTTGCTGCCGGACAGCCGATTTTAGCCCAGGAAAATATTGAAAATTACTTTCCTGTACCGTCGGATCTACTCCCCAACCAAGAAGCTTTTATGCTTCGGGTGAAGGGGGAAAGTATGATTAATGCAGGAATTTTTAACGGCGATCAGATTATTGTCGCCCAGCAGGATACTGCAGAGAACGGGGATATTATCGTTGCATTGATGGATGATTCTGCCACGGTAAAGCGCTTTTACCGCGAAGATGATCATGTGCGCCTTCAGCCGGAAAATGACACGATGGAGCCTATTATTACCACAGATGTACAGATTCTCGGCAAAGTCATCGGGCTGGTTCGGATGATGGGATAATTAAGACAAAAACAGAAAAATGCGGGTTACTGTTCACATAGATCTGCGCACTTGCTGCGCTGACCGTAGGTTAAACTGGGCCAGTGAGCAAAAATCCCATCGACGAAGGCGATTTTCATGGATTTTTGCCTGTTGCTGTGAACGTGTGAACAGTAACAAATGCGGCAAACAGCCAAAAAATAAAACAAAAACCCAAAAAAGTACTGCATTGCATATTGATAGTTATTTATGCAATGCAGTATCATAGCAATCGATATCCGGCGGTATTACAGATCATCCACATTGACGATGGTCTTTCCGTCCCGCCATATTCTTTCCAGATCATAGAACAGGCGATCTTCCCGGCAGAATATGTGGACGATGATATCTTTATAATCCATTAAAATCCAGTTTGCCGACTGATAGCCTTCGATTTGTTTACATTCATACCCGGCTTTTTCCAAATCCTCCTGAACCTGGTCCGTCATAGCCTGAACCTGGTTTGGGTTATTTCCATTGGCGATAATAAAGTAATCAGCCAACACGGATATTTCCTGGATATCAATGATTTGAACATTTTCACCCTTTTTCTCTTCCAGCGCCTTAACCGCCAGTTTTACCATTTCTTTTGAACTGCTCATGCAATCCTCCTTCATTTACGTTCCTTTTGCTTTAATTCAGCTTTTATGCGCATCTTCAGTATCTTCTATTTCCGTTTTTCGCTCTCTGTGGAGCCATGCGTAATATTCAAATGCTTCTACAGTTACCTGATCGGTTTTGCTTCCTTTTTTCTTTAAATAGGTTAATGTCCCCTTTAAAATCTGATACATCGTTTCGTCCAAATCCTGATACGCCAGTTTTCGTATCTCCAGAAGATTAGGGGCTTTATTCCTTCGGGGTTCGATATAATCGGCAATATATACAATCTTTTCCAGCATCCCCATCTTTGGTTTTCCCGTAGTATGGTAAAGAATCGCCGATAAAATCTCCGGATCGGTGATTCCATACTTATGCTCAGCCAGCCATGCACCATAGTTTGCATGGAGAACGGCCGGAACCGCTTCTTCTTCTGCAGTAAAGGCAATTCCATGCTTCTTGCACTTTTTCAAAATAATATCATCCGAATAGCGTTTTCCGCAGTCATGGAGAAGCCCGGCCAGCTCTGCTTTTTCCAGGTTGCAGCCATAGCGCATCGCCAGATTAATGCAGGTAAAGGAAACGCTCAGTGAATGTTCATAGCGCATTGGATCAAGTTTCATTTCCAGATGTTTACGATAAGATAAAATTAAATTAAGGCTATCGGTCATATAATTTTTTCTCCTTAATATATACCCGGACGGCATCCGGTACAAGACCGCACAGGGACTCTCCTCTTGCTGCCATAGCCCGGATTTCCACCGAAGAAATATTAACTTCCGGACAATGAAGCCTGAAAATCTCCGCTCCGTATTTTTCGGTAAGCCTGTTAATCTGTCTTTCCATACGGGGATGCATCGGATGATAGTCCCTGTCGGCAACCAGCAGAACAGCCTGTGCCATCACTAAGTCCGGTCTGTACCATTGTTCAATTTCATACAAAGAATCTGCTCCGATGATAAAATAAAACCGTGTATCCGGGTAATCTTCATGTAAAAGTGCCAGGGTCTGGGCCGTGTAGGTCGTTCCCGGACGGCAAAGTTCAAAATCCGACAGGCGAAAACCTTCCTGTCCCTCTAAAGCCAGTTCTGCCATCTCCCAGCGAAACTGCGCTTCAGTCACCTGGTGATCTTTTTTATGCGGCGGCTGCCCGGAAGGCATGAACCAGATTTCCTGTAAATGATACTCTTCTCTGGCCTGGTGCCCTAAAAGCAGGTGCCCATGATGAATAGGATCAAACGTGCCGCCCATTATTCCTATTTGGTTCATCTTCTATCCCTTATTTTTCCTTTATTTAAGCGTCAAAGGAAATTCGTAATCTGTTCCGAACTTCCTTAAATAGATGAAAATAAAAATTTTTACCGAAGTTACGGAAGTATAATTTTACGCTTCGCTGCATCTTTTGCCGGGCGGTAGAGAATAATTTTTCGTCCAATCACCTGCACCACCTCCGAACGGGTGCGTTCCGCCAGAACTTCTGCAATAGACCTTCCGTCATCTAAGCAGTTTTTCAGCACAGTAATCTTTATCAGTTCCCTTGCTTCTAAAGCTTCATTCACTGCTTCCGTGACCTCCGGTGTAAGGCTGGATTTGCCGATTTGAAAAACCGAATCCAGATTCATCGCCAATCCCTTTAAATAGGATCTCTGTTTGCTTGTCATTTTCCGTTACTCCTTATTATTGAACATACTTTAACTCTACGGATAATAGTCAAACGCCAGACCATACATCCGCACCGTGTCGCCCTCCTGAATTCCTGCCTTTTCCAGTTCCTCCAAAATCCCGTTATCTTTTAAGAACTTCTGGAAGAATTCAAAGCCCTTTTCCGATTCCAGGTTCGTATAGCCTAACATCTTCTCTATCCTTGGACCTTCCACTACATAGGTATCGCCGTCCTTCTCCACCGTATAGGGAAGGTTGGGGGCAATATTTAACGAATCCAGGTCGAATTCGCGGGCAAAAATTACCGGTTCATTGTTTATCCCTGCCAGTTTCTCCTTAACAAAATAAAGCAGTTCCTTAACCCCCTTGCCGCTGACCGCGGAAATAGGAAATACAGGAATTCCCTTAGGTTCAAATTCTGCCTTTAATGCCTTTACCGGATCTTCCTGCCCGCTTCCGTCGTCGTAAATGGCATCGATTTTATTTGCTGCAATGACCTGAGGGCGATCGGACAGCACCGGATTATAGGTGTGCAGTTCCTTATTGATCGCAGCAATATCGGCAATGGGATCTCTTCCTTCCGTCGATGCTGCATCTACAACATGAATCAGCATCTTTGTCCGCTCAATATGGCGCAGAAAATCGTGTCCTAATCCGATTCCCTCCGAAGCGCCTTCAATCAGCCCCGGAATATCGGCCATTACAAAACCCTCACCCTCACCTAAATCAACCACGCCAAGGTGAGGATTTAAGGTGGTAAAATGATAGTTGGCAATTTTCGGACGAGCATTGCTGACTCGGGAAAGAAGGGTGGATTTGCCCACATTCGGAAAACCGACCAGTCCGACATCAGCGATAACTTTAAGTTCTAACTGAATCCAAAGTTCCTGGGAAGGCTGACCGGGCTGGGCATATTTGGGAACCTGCATGGTCGATGTGGCAAAATGCATATTGCCAAGACCGCCTTTTCCGCCCTTTAAAATCACTTCCCTGCGGTTTTCACCGGACATATCGGCGATTACCTTTCCCGTTTCAAAATCTTTAATTACTGTTCCTTCAGGCACTTTAATTACTAAATCTTTTCCGTCCGCACCATGGCAGCGGCGTTTTCCGCCTTCCTGGCCGTTTGCAGCAACATATTTCCGGACATGACGGAAATCAACCAGCGTATTTAAGCCGTCTTCCACCTCAAAGATAATATCTCCGCCGCGTCCGCCATCCCCGCCGTCCGGACCGCCTGCCGGTACATAGAGTTCCCTTCTGAAGGAAACATGACCGTCCCCGCCTTTTCCGGATTTAATAAATACCTTCGCTCTGTCACAAAACATAGGTTCACCACACTTTCTCTCTGTAAAAGAAAAGCTTCATACCTTAAAAGTATGAAGCTTTTTGCCGTTCCCTATTCGTTGATTGCTCTTGGATAAACAGAAACCTGCTTCTTGTCCCTGCCTTTTCTTTCAAATCTTACAACACCGTCAACCAGAGCAAATAAGGTGTCATCTCCACCCCGGCCTACATTATTGCCCGGATGAATCTTGGTTCCGCGCTGCCGGTATAAAATGTTTCCGGCTAATACGAACTGACCGTCTGCTCTCTTCGCGCCAAGACGCTTTGCCTCGGAATCACGTCCGTTCTTCGTCGAACCAACACCCTTCTTATGAGCGAATAACTGAAGGTTCATCTTAAACATCTCTTACACCTCCTTATATCGAATGTGAATGTATTTCTTTCCATAACTTTCCTGAATATTGGTCAAACCCAATACCAGGGAATCAATTAAAAGCCTGGATTCCCGGCTGACAGAACCGGTAAAGCGAAAGGAAAAACCTCCCGTTTCCTCATCCATCTCGCCCTCAAAGGAATCTCCGGTAAAAGCTTCCACCGAGTTTGCCATGTTCAGGGTCAGTGCTGATACCGCGGCACAGATAATATCCTGCCCGGAAGCGGCATAGCCTGCATGTCCCTTACAGGTAATTTCCTTCACCTGTTTTTCAACATCCCGGATGATTGTTACCTGAATCATAATTAAGCGTTGATCTTTTCAATCTTAACCTGCGTATAGAGCTGTCTGTGGCCGTTCTTCTTGTGATAGCCGGTTTTTCTCTTATACTTGTAAACGATAACCTTCTTGCCTTTGCCTTCTTTAACTACCGACGCAGTAACTGTCGCGCCGGATACGGTCGGACAACCTACGGTCAACTCGCCGTTGCTCACTGCCAGTACCTGATCAAAGGTAACGGTTTCGCCGGCTTCTGCGCCCAGCTTCTCTACCTTAATGATATCGCCCTCAGCTACCTTGTACTGCTTTCCGCCTGTTGCAATAATCGCGTACATTTTAAGGACCCTCCTATTATCATTACTCGCCAGCTTTGGTGCCTGCTCTGCAGCAGTTCTTAGAACCTCGCTGTGCGGCATACTTGATAATCATAGCATGGTTGGGCTTTCTTGTCAATATTTTTATCCGTGTTTTTCCCGTGTTTTCCGCAAATGTGTTTTTCACGAATTTTCTACAGATTTTCTGCGAAAGTTCTGCAAACTATTTCTTCCACTCCTGCTTCGCTTCCGCAAATGCCCGGATCAGCTTTACCGCACCATCATAGCCGACGGCGCTGCTGTTAATGCACAGGTCATAACTCTTTGCATCGCCCCATTTTTTGCTGGAATAATAGTTATAATAGCTGGAACGCTTCTTATCGGTCTTAATCATCGTATCCTTGGCCTGGGCGTCGCTTAACTGATAAACCTCTTTTAAGTGGGCAATACGGTCTTTTTCATCGCCGCAGATAAAAACAGTTGTTGTATTTGGATAATCAGCCAGGGCATAGTCTGCGCAGCGTCCTACGATAACGCAGGATTCATCCATCGCCAGCTTTTTAATGGCATCAAACTGTGCTAAAAAGACCTTATGATTAATCGGCATATCCATGTAAGCAGACGTCGTATAACCTAAAGAATAAGTATCCATAACCAGAGAATAGAGAAAACTGCTGGTGGGTTTTTCATCATGCGTTTCAAAAAGTTCTTCGCAAAGTCCACTGTGTTTGGCTGCCAGTGTCAGTAACTCTTTATCATAACATTTAACCCCTAACTCTTCTGCCAGTTTCATCCCTATCATACGTCCGGCACTTCCGCACTGACGCCCAATTGTAATTACTAAATTTCCGTTCATCTGCACTTCTCCTTCCTTAACATATATGCCATGCAGTGAATATGGCATAATCTGTCTAATCTATCTTGATTTAAATCTATTTTAGCACAAATTAGCCAACTTTTAAACCCTTTATGCAAAAATTAAGATAGATCACTGAATATGTGTTACTGTTCACATAGGTCTGCGCACTTGCTGCGCTGACCGCAGGTTAAACTGGGCCAATGAGTAAAAATCCCATCGACGAAGGCGATTTTCATGGATTTTTGCCTGTTGCTGTGAACGTGTGAACAGTAACGAATATGTATCGAAAAAAATAAACCAGCATAGATTACAGCAGTTAAGGAGCGGAAGTCTTTATGATTTCCGCTCCTTTTTGGCATCCGGCAAATATCCATTTCTCATATCTTGAGGCTTACCATGTTGAATCTGCGTTGGAAAGTGGTTATAATTGAAGTGGGAGGTGCAAATAACATTATGGAATTTAGAGTTTTGAAATACTTTCTAATGGTTGCCAGAGAAGAAAACATTACTAAGGCAGCAGCGTTATTACATCTTACACAGCCAACACTTTCCCGGCAGCTTATGCAGCTTGAAGCAGAATTAGGAGTAAAGCTGTTTCACAGAAGCAAACACAGTATCATTTTAACTGAAGACGGTATGCTCTTAAAGCGTCGGGCACAGGAAATTATTTCATTGTCCGATAAGACGGTTCAGGAACTTTCCCATAAGGAAGATGTGTTGTCAGGTGAAATTGCAATCGGCTGTGGTGAAACGAAAAATATGCTCTTTCTTTCGGAGCAGATCAGAAAATTCCGACAGAAATATCCTCTTGTGCAGTTTAGTATTCACAGCGCAATCGCAGATGATATTAAAGAACGGATTGAAAAAGGGATTTTAGATATAGGGCTTCTTATGGAACCTGTGGATATTGGGAAGTATGAATTTATCCGTATGCCGCAGAAAGAAAAATGGGGAATATTGGTAAGAAAAGATTCTGAATTGGCAGCGAAGGAATCTATCAATCCTAAGGATTTAACCAATGTGCCTCTCATCATGGTAAAACGGGAACTGGTAAAAAATGAACTGGCCAGTTGGTTTGGGGATTATTACGAGGGACTTCAAATTGCGGCTACCTATAATTTGATTCTAAACGCTGCGTCTATGGTAGAACGTGGAGTTGGCGTTGCGCTGTGTTTTGATCTTGGTGTCTCTTTTTATGAGGATTTATGTTTTATTCCGCTTGCTCCAACATTAGAAACAGGTTCGGTTTTAGTCTGGAAAAAGAATCAGACGCTTGGAGCAGCTACTTCCCAATTTATGAGGTATCTTAGAAATGCTTTTCAGGCATTATGATAGATTTGATGTAGGTATTAGACATTTCTTAAAAATCAAATTAAAATGTAGGTGTTCAAGGAGGTTACCTACATTTTTTATTATTTGTGGAAAGGAGCTTACGAATGACGATTGATGAAGCAAGCACATGTTACAATATTCCCCTTGATATTCTCCGTGAATATGAGAGCTGGGGATTATGCGGCGCTGTAAAAAAGATCATGGGCGCATGGCAGTATGACGATCAGGATATAGAACGGCTGAGTATGATTATGACGCTGCATGACATCGGTTTTCTGAATGACGAAGTAGAAAGCTATATGCGGCTGTTGCTGAAAGGAGAAAGTACCGAGGCGCAAAGGCTTGATATGTTGAATAAAAGGCGCAGCGCTACTCTTGATGAAATTCATTTCAGAGAAATGCAGTTGAATCGAATGGATTATCTTCGTCACAAGATTCGGGAATCTTCGGGAATCAAATAAAAGGAGGAAATAGATGATGAAGAAAAAATTATTTGCAGTTATGGTGGCGTGTCTGTTGACGTTTGCGCTGGCAGCGTGTGGAAATACGGGAAACGGAATTGAACACGAGCAGGAGGCGATGCAATGCAATATATAAAACTTGGAAATTCTGATTTGACTGTTTCCCGCATCTGTATGGGGTGTATGGGATTTGGCGACGCAAATAACGGTCAGCACTCATGGACGATTGACGAGGAACATTCTCGTGAGATCATCCGACACGGGCTGGACTTGGGTGTTAATTTCTTTGATACGGCAATCGCTTACCAAAGCGGAACCAGTGAGCAGTATCTTGGCAGGGCGCTTTGGGAGTATGCAAAGCGTGAAGATGTGGTAGTGGCGACAAAATTTCTTCCCCGCACTCAGGATGACATCCGAGCCGGGATTACCGGACAGCAGCATATTGAGCGGATGATAAACCGAAGTCTTTCTAATCTTGGCATGGATTATGTGGATTTATATATTTATCACATGTGGGATTATGAAACGCCGCTCTATGACATTATGGAAGGTCTGAATAACGTGGTAAAAACTGGAAAAGTCCGCTATATTGGTATTTCTAACTGTTTTGCTTATCAGCTTGCAAAGGCAAATGCATTGGCGGAAAAAGAAGGATTTGCAAAGTTTGTATCCGTACAGGGGCACTACAATCTGATTTTCAGGGAAGAAGAACGGGAAATGGCAAAACTCTGCCGGGAGGACAATATCGCCATGACGCCGTACAGTGCGCTGGCCGGAGGCAGGCTTTCGCGGCTCCCCGGTGAAACCTCTAAGCGTTTGCAGGAGGACAGTTATGCACGGCTGAAATATGACGCTGCCGCCGGGCAGGATAGCGTGATTATTGACAGAGTGGTGAAACTTGCAAAGGACAAAAGTGTTTCTATGACGGAGATTGCTCTTGCATGGCTTTTGACCAAAGTAACCTCTCCGGTAGTGGGAGCAACGAAGTTCCATCATATTGAAGGAGCGGCAAAAGCGACAGAACTGGAATTGTCAGCGGAGGAGCTTTCCTATTTGGAGGAGCCTTATGTTCCGCATAAGCTGGTGGGCGTTATGGCACAGAATACGCAGGCTTCTGCGAAAGAGAGCCATGTATGGTCTGCCGGAAACCAGAAAATATAACGCAGGTACAGATATAAGCAAAAAAGGAGGATTAGATTATGGTAAAACAAACAGCAGGCAGAGATCAGCTTGGGGATTTTGCCCCTAAATTCGCACAGTTAAATGATGATGTATTATTTGGAGAGGTGTGGAACAGGGAGGAAAAACTTTCCCTGAGAGACCGCTCCCTTGTGACGGTGGTCTCTTTAATGTCGCAGGGGCTGGTGGATTCTTCCTTTCAGTACCATCTGATGAGCGCAAAGAATAACGGGATTACAAAAGAGGAAATTGCGGAGATTTTAACTCATGCAGCGTTTTACGCAGGATGGCCGAAGGCATGGGCTGCTTTTAAGATGGCGAAGGATGTCTGGATGGAAGAATCACTGGAAGGGAACGAGCGGGAAACCCATGAAAGGAACATGCTGTTCCCGGTTGGAGAACCGAACAGCGGTTATGCGCAGTATTTCACCGGGCAGAGTTACCTTGCGCCGCTTTCCACGGAACAAATGGGGATTTTTAATGTTACGTTTGAACCGGGATGCCGGAACAACTGGCACATCCATCATGCCGCTTCCGGCGGCGGGCAGATTCTGATCTGCGTAGGCGGTCGCGGTTATTATCAGGAATGGGGCAAAGAGGCACAGGAATTAAATCCCGGAGATGTAGTCAATATTCCGGTTGGAGCAAAACATTGGCATGGCGCTGCACCGGATAGCTGGTTTTCCCATCTGGCGATCGAAGTCCCCGGCGCAGAGATTTCTAACGAGTGGCTGGAAGCAGTGGATGATGTTTCCTACGGCTGTTTGAAATAAGAAAGGTGGTGGATGGAAGTTTCTGCAGGTCTGATCATCTTTGATGAGTCGATACCTGCGCCAGCACGAAACGGAGCTTCTGCTCCATGACGGCGCTGAAAATATGCTGAAACGCTTTGGCATTGACACAAAAAACCTTGATGTCGAAAAGCTCCGCAGCGACTACAATTCGCTCTATTCCAAAAAGCAGGCTTTACAGAAAACTTATAAAACTGCCGAAAAGGAAAGCGCTGACCTTAACCGGAAACTGGATAACCTCAACCAATATCTTGACCGTACCCCGGAGCAGGCGGCTGTTGACAAAAAAGTGGAAAAAAACCAAAATACCCTCTAAATTCGACATCAAAAAAGGGGGTATCCCAACGAGGTTTTGTCCTCCATTGCGATACACCCTTATGTGTGTGGCGGTCCCTGTATTTAGACCTTCTTCATAATTTAATGTTATGTATTTTCTTATATCGCTCTTTCATGTACTTTGATTCACTTTCCAACTGTATTCTGCTGTAATTCACGCCAGCCGAAGTGTATTGTAAACTACTATCGAGGTGAATCACAATGAATGAAGCAAAACAAAATCTTGCTGCCGCAGTGCG
>VSOC01000009.1:56134-70723 GCA_009774615.1 Lachnospiraceae bacterium | reverse complement strand
GACTGGAACAGGTGCATCATCAAATGGAAGAACAGTCATTGCAGAAAGCAATGTTCAAAAATTTTAGCGGTTTCTTCTGACATGCGCCGAGTAGCGGTAAGGCTCATAGACAGTACATTTCCGTCTTTATTCAGACGCAGGGGTTTCTCCTTGCTCTTTGGATAACCGAAACGCAAAAGAGGTATCGCCTCATCGGGAATGAGCCGCGGTTCGATGCTGCTGCCGTTCTCCCCCCAGACCGCCCATTCTGAACAACAATTAAAAGGTTCCTGGTGCTTTGTATGAGGTTTTTCCGACTCAATCATCAGCGTCATTCCATCGGGGATAGCTTCTGCACAATTAAAGCTTTGCCCCTTCGCCCAGTAGAATGTGTCTGTCTTCTTTACAACAATCCCCTCTGGAGTCAGTGCACCGTATTCGCGACCCAATTCCCGCATACAGTAGTCGAAAGCGCGCTCCCTGTGGGTCACTGGCAGTTTGGCCATGACATACAGCTTCTTTTTTATCAAGGTAACAGGAAACACCACATCCCCGACCTTAATAGACACAATAGAGGGCATTCGGGAATGGATGCTGCCAAACACCACCTTGATTGGGCCTGTATCTCCTGCCTTTTTCAGTTCCTGCACCCAATCCTGAGGCCAATAAACGATATAATGTGCCATCCTCTTCTCCTTTATGGCTTAGCGTAGAAATTTGGGATTTGTCAATTTGTAACAAGACAAGTATATCACCAATGCAAATGACATTCAACCCTCATTATATAGATATTGATCGTAGTGGCTGCTTCACTGTTGCTGTGAACGTGTGAACACTTCACTTTTCAATATTTATCACCTGATGCACCCAGCCGTTATAAAAAACAAGTCAATGTTTTAGTTTTTCTACATATCCAGCCTTTTTGCACTTTCTTCAGCCATGTCAGCTTCAATATCAAAGCCATTTTTACGAAGTTTCTCAGCGATATCCTGATACAGCTTACATGCATCCTTGTACTTCCCTATTTTCTCATAGAGCATCGCCTTACAATATAACTCATCATAAAAAGATGTTCCTATTGCACCAGCTTTATCAAAATATTGGATTGCTTCATCATACTTTTCAAGTTTCCCACAAACTTCTCCGCCATGGATATATAACTCCCAATCATTCGGAAACTTTTCTACGGCCTTTAAAAAACATTCGTATGCCTCCTCTATTTTACCCGCATAAATATAGGACACAATCAATAAATCTACTTCTCTGGGATTCTCCGGATCTGCTTCTGCCCTTGCTCTTTGCTGGCGTACAGCCTCCTCCCCTTTCTCCACGGCAAAAAGGAAGGAAATACGGCAGGCACAAGCTCTGTAGAATAAATTTTTATCAACATCGGAACCTTCATTCAAAATCGTATCATACCACTCCATCGCCGTATTTTTACAATATTCAAACATCCACTGATGAATGATGGCATAATTCCATTTATCTTCCATGGAAAGTACACCGCCCTGCATAAGTTTTTTATACTCCAAAAGACAATGTATAAAATCTTCCGGTTTCCGTGTCTTTTCATAAACAGCAGTCAAACGTTGTGCATAGTTATTGTATGCAATGGAGTTCTTTTTGTAAAAATCATCTATCGTTACGCCATAGAGCCTTGCTAAAACAGGAAGAGTCAAGACATCCGGCAAGGTTGTTCCGCATTCCCATCTTGAAACAGTCTGCACATTCACATTCAAATCGTTGGCTACCTGCTCCTGTGTATAATTTTTTGACAAACGGAATTTTTTTAAATTTTCACAGAATATCGTTTGATTCATATCGCATCTCCTCGGAAATTTTTTGTTTTTTTAAAAGCTTCTGGATTCGATTATAGTACAAAATAAAAAAGAAGGTAATGTCTTATTCTGTGAACGGTATCGCAAAATCTGTATAGCCATAAACAATCTGTCTTCACACAGAAACTGGCTATTTTCATTATTATCCCGATCAATGCAATTCATTGTGCGGTTGCTTCATCTAAACTTTGAAATACCGTTACCTTCGGTCTATAATTCATCATTTTTTTCTTGATTTTCAACTGCTGTTTCCTTATAATGAAAATGCATTGATAGGAATTAGCAATGGTAACATTTTACTGACGTTTTTTTAGTTTACTATACAAGTCCGTCGCCGATTAGGCGATTCCATTCAGGTATTCCAAGTATGCCCGGCAGACTTTTCTTTATGGTGGTGCCAAGTGTGCGGGCATAAGGGTTTAGTAAGGAAGTGAGAATATGAAACTTTTGGTCGTTGAAGATGACCGTCTTTTAAACAATACGCTTTGCTACAATCTTTCGGCGGCGGGTTATGTTGTGGACGCTGCTATGACAATATCAGCGGCGGTTAATTTCTGCGAGGCGCAGGACTATGATTTGATTGTGCTGGATGTCAATTTGCCTGACGGAAATGGGTTTGAGCTATGCGGGCAAATCAAGGAGCGCCGGCCTGATACCGCCGTAATTTTCCTGACGGCAAATGATATGGAGAGTGATATGCTGAAGGGTTTTGCATTAGGAGCAGACGATTATGTAACAAAGCCGTTTCCTATCCGCGTATTCCTCAAAAAGGTTTCGGCGCTGCTGTCCTGCATCCAGAAGCAGACCGGCGGCGATTGCTATACGGACGGTACGCTGTCCATCAATTTTTTGGAACTGACCGCTGTCCTTGCGGGCGAACCGATCATTTTCACCCCAATGGAATACCGCTTGCTAAAGGTGCTGGTGAGAAATCCGCAAATCGTATTGACCCGGCAGGTGGTGACATTCAGATTTCCGTTCAAAGCTGGGAGTTCTATGTAAAAATCAACATAACCGACAGCGGCAAAGGGATAGCTGAGAGCAGACAGGGAATGATCTTCAAACGCTTTTACCGGGAAGAAGAAGTACACGACATTGAGGGAATTGGTATCGGACTATATCTGGCTCGTGAAATCGTCACCATGCAGGGGGGATATATCAAAGTTGCTTCAGCAGTGGGCTGCGGCTCCACGTTTTCTGTATTTCTGCCTCATGGATAAAATTTTTAAGAAAACCAGCGGCCTGTGACATTTCTGTGACAATTGGCTGTTATATTATAATAGTAACTACGCAGACAAGTTCATATTTGATAAGGGGAGGAAACCCAAATGCCAGAATTACGAAACATTCCGCTCACCTATAAAGAAGGTGTGCACAGCGTTGTTGCTTTTAGTAAGGACATCAACGGAAACGACGTGATCTCCTTTGACTATGACGCGCAGTATCAAATGCTTACCTATGACATTCCTGTTGGGAAGGACAGGCGCAAGATGACGCTGTACAGCGTGCCAGAGGGGGAACTTGTTCGGACGCTGCGTGCCTTCTATGGCAGGGGCGGAATGCTTCAGAAGATTACGGCTATGCTTAAGAGCCGCGAAACGCTTTTGTACATCCGTTATGAAAACGAGGAAGATGCTAAGGAGAAAATTCAAAGATTTGCTATCCGAAATGCAAATGCCATGATTGAGCAGATCCAACAATGTACGGATGTTATGGCAAGGCTTTTTATCGACTACTACTGTGACGGCGACAACATGGATTACCATGCAGTGATTGGCACTGCAGAGCAGATGGATGCAGTAAGACGGGAATACCGCGACGAAGATGCCTGTGATAACTCCGGCAACTACCCGTCTGAATCTATCGAAGGTGACAACCAGATGCTGATCACAATGGTACGCTGCGCCGAGGGTCATCCGTCAGAGAATTTCCAATATGCCGTAGAAATCATGTCAAAGCATATTAAGAAACACGCTTTGGCAGCATTGCGCAAGACTGAGGATTTCAAATATATCTGTGCGGAATATGATTAAGAAAAATAAGTGCAAATTGCAGAAAGGAAAATGTTATAATGAGTGAAAAACGGTATCAGATTTCCCCCATAGAGCTGGTTCAGTGGGCAGAACCGCTGTTCGGATTTGGAGAGGGGAAAGCAACAGGATTTTCCGAGAAGACCGTCGCCTCCTATGAGGCGGCGGCAGAGATACGCCTTCCTGCTGCCCTTCGGGACTACTATCTCGCCTGCGGCAAAGCCAGCCTGAACTGCGCGCTGCATGAGATATTCGTCCCTGACAAAAAGGCCAAACGCTTTGCGAAGCGCCTGACCTTCTCTTACGATCATATTGACTATGACTTAGAGTCTTTCAGCAAACCAGGAGAAGAGGATTATGAAGAGTTGGCGAAGCTGCGCGCCCTGCCGCGGGAGCGGTGGGGTGAGGTTACAGGCAACTACCTGCTGTTCTGGTGCGAAAATCAGGGCTGTTGGTACGCGGGCATCAAAGCGGAGGATTTGACCCACCCAAACCCGGCGGTGTACTACAATGACCAGGACGATGTGTACAGCTGGGCTCCATTTTCCGATTCCGTCCAGTCCTTCCTCTTGGACATCCTGCTTTTAAATCTGGAGCCAAGGGCTCAGCCAGACGAGATCAAGGACCCCACCGAAATACAAACCGTCCTGTCCGAGGGCGGTGTAGACTTTCAACGGCTGTGTGAACCATATCCTTTCCCCGGCGGGCGCTTCTGCCACACCTGTCTGGATACTGAAACCAATACGCTGTATGTCTATGGTGAGGAAGCGGAGGGCCGTCCCGCCTATTTGAAGGTATTCAAGCCGGGCGAGGAAGAATAGACAGCTTTCATTAGTAGATTAAGGAGAAAAACCATTTTAAAATAAAATTTACCGTCCGTTCAGCCTGTGACATTTCTGTGAGAATTGGCTGTTATGATAGCGGCATCACAGAAAGGATGGTGCTTACCATGAACATTTTGCAAACAACGGATCTCAAAAAATACTATGGCAAAGAGCCGAACATCACAAAGGCGCTAGATGCCCTGGGTGTACAGGCGCAGATCGGGGAAACCGTTTCTCTAACCTATGAAGTAAAGGGGAAGTCATATACCACGGATTTCACCCTCTGCGGCTTTTGGGAAACGGACAGCTTGAGCAATATCGGGCGGCTGATTAACCGGCAGGCGCTCCGGCTGTCCCTGATTGGCATTCCCATCGGCCTGCTGTTGGGCTTCTTTATTGGCCGCGCCTTGGTGCCTTTCCTGATGAACGGAACGAGTTATACCGCAGATGCCGGTATTAAAGTAACGGTAAATCCTCTTACCTTCATCGGTTCCGCCGCTTTCGCTCTTTTCACTGTCTTTGTCAGCGTCCGCAGACCTGCTAAGATTGCCGGTATGGTTTCCGCAATCGAGGCCATTCGCTATACGGAGAATGATACGGCGGCATTTGGAAAGCACAGAGCCAAAGACAAGAAATCGACCCGCGGCGGGAAACTCCACTTCATGGCTCTGGCAAACCTGAGCCGCAGCCGCAAGCGTACTATGCTGGTGATCGTGTCCATGACATTGAGTTTGGTGCTGTTCAACACAGTATTCACACTGTCCAGCGGCTTTGATATTGACAAGTATATTGCAAAATTTATGGATACAGACTTTGTGCTCTCTACCGCAGACTATTTCCAGTTCCAATTTGAAAAAAGCGCAAGTGACCTTTCGGAGAATTTTATCGAAGCAGTCAAACAAAATGAAGGTTTTGAGGATGGCGGCAGGCTCTATACCTCCCGTATGCTGGAAGAACCGTTTTCCACAGAACACAATGCCTTTTTCAGCTATAACAAAGATCAGAATGGAAATCCCTTTGTAAGTCTGTACGGCGCGGATTAACCACCTGACAATGAACGGCCTTTCCTCTGCTATTGACGGCAGCTATGATTTTATTATTATGGCAAAAGTCCGGGCTAACGAGAACACGGCTACCACCCGCAACACAGGGGAATCCCGGTTTTACCTCCCAACAGAGGTCTTCCTGCCGCTGTGTGATAACCCTCATCTGGTCAGCTTCCCCTTTGATGTGAAAGAAGGAACAGAAGCTGAAATGACAGATTTTTTGAACAGCTATATCGACAGTGCGGAGGTAGGAACGATCATCACGTCGGCTGTCCTTGGTGTGCTGTTTTCTGTGGTAGTCGTAAAGGGGATTTCCAGCGGGATTTGGTTCTTCACCTATCAATTTGTCATGTGGCCTATGCTGGCGATCTATCCGTTCCTTATCCTTCTGACCGTGGCAATACCGGCGCTTTTGTACCGGCAAATTGCTAAAGCCAGTATTATAGAGCGGCTGCGGAAAAATTAAGTTTTATCCATGGAAGGGTACGCTTCGTTACTTCCTCGTAATTCTATGGTGCTGCCGCAGCTCGTCCGATGGGGCTTTAACCCCACCGGATCTAAGCAAGTCCCCCTTACTTGCCGCTTTCGTCTTTGCGGCTTAGAAACGGGGGACTATGACGCGGGTTTTGCTGTCCATATTTATATCCGGCTGGCATACCCAAGCGAGATTCACCCTGTGTTGAACTTGAGTTTGTTCCACTTGGATACGCTTTTGCCGTCTGCTTCTTCCACAGACCTTTCCTGCAATTACGCCAATGCTTTTCCGAGAGCCCTGCATTCATTCAGCGCATCTTCATCTGGTGCCTCATTGCAGGTTACACTGTCACACACAAGCACTGCCTCAGCCGTCCGACAGGTTTCCTCCCAGTTCCTCATCCATTCCCCGTCGCCCCATCCATAAGAGCCGAACAACCCGATCCTTTTACCGCCCAGCTTTCCTTCCACGGAATCAAACATCGGCTGGAATTCTCCTTCTTCCAGCACCTCCGCCCCCATAGCCGGGCAGCCAAAGGCAATTGCGTCATAGGAGTCCATTTTGGAAGCGTCAAATTCCGAAGCAGTGAGCAGTTCTGCCTCCGCCCCTCCTGCTTTCGCGCCTTCCATGACTGCCTCCGCCATTGCCTGCGTGTTCCCGGTTCCGCTCCAATAAACTACTGCTATCTTTGCCATACTATGTATCCTGCCTTTCTTTTTAAATATTTTATCTATATCAAACAGCTACGGTGAGCCGTTCAATAGACTTCCCCTGCGCAAACTGCGCACAGTAAACCTCTGTACATTTCCTGTATCTCGCGAATATCTCCTTTGCCTTATCCGCATCCCCATAGACTTTCCATTCCCCCACATACTTATACCCTCCCGCCCTGTTTTCAATAAAGCCGCATACATCTTTTGGCGGATAACCAAGAAATAATCCGATCTCATGGGGGAATTCCTCTCCGTCCGCCAACCTCTGCATAAGGTGGATAATGCACTGTTCCGGGACTCCGAACGTATATCCACGTTCTTCTAACAGGCTCCAGGCATCCGCCTGCTGTAAGTCCTGCGACAGCTTTGACGGCCGATATGCATAAATAAGCCCACGTCCATCGCGGTACAGGAGGGGCAGAACCCTGACCCCTTTTTTCACAAGGACCCCGTTCAGCCTGCGGACGCTGTCCCTCATCTCCTTTTCGTCTGCGAAGCGGCAGGAAAACAGATTCGCCGTTTTTATCCCCGCCAGCGTTGGTGAACAATGGCGGACAAATACTTCCTCAGGCATACATACCATCCCCGCTTTCCGTCTTATGGCCTTTCAGGATCACTGCCATTTTGGAATGTATTTTCGCTTTACATCTGTACTTTCTGCACAGATCCTTATACGGACGAACCATACATTCAATCCCGCCAACGATCACCACGCTCATTCCACTTCATCTCCTTTTTGTTAGTATTTCATCTCTTTTAGTTAGCGTAAACTAACTCAATATCAAAAATAAAAACCTCTCACAAGGCACAGTAAAATGATAGCACCCTTTCTTCTGCCTTTCCGCTCCATCAAAACAGAAAAATACTCCAAAACAACACTGTTTAAAACAGCGCTGCTTGGAAGCATCTGTCACTGCCTCTCTGAACTGCCGTGCATTTTCCGGTATTTGCCCGGAGTTTCCCCCATGATCTTATGGAAGGCAGATGCAAATTTCCCTGCATTGCTGTACCCGAATTCGGCAGCCACATCCAATATGGAAGTGTCCGTATGGATCAGCCGCAGGGCGGCAGACTGCATCTTCAATACGCGGATATAGGAGCTTACGGGAACACCGTACACGCCTTTGAATGCATTCTGGAGATGGGTCTTCGATACGTGAAACCTTCCGGAAAGCTCAGACACGGATACCTGCCTTTCTAAATTTTCCGACAGCCATGCGGCGGCTTTCTTGGCAAGGTCCGCCTGCATGTTCGACAGCGAAAGGGCGGACGCGCTGTTCTTTTCCGGACTGACGCTCCCAAGCACGAAAAGCAGTTCTAGGATCTTTATTTTGAAATAGCCTTTTTTACCGTCTTCCGGCACCGAATACAGTTCAGAAAAGATATGCTCAATATATGCCTGGGAACGGATAATAAAGCAGTTTTCGTTTCCGCACAGCCGCATGGCCAGTTCCTTTGGACGGACATTTACATCCTCCAGAAAGCAGGAAAGACACTCCGGTGCGGTATCGGTATCAATGCATATAGAAATGCCGTGGTAATGGCAGAGCGGGAAACTGTATTCACCAAAACGCTGCCTTTTTACCGTAACGGACAAATCGCCCGGCATGATATAGGCGCTCCCGTCTTTTTGCCCCTGCTCCATACGCCCTTCACTGCAGTGGTGTATTTCCATAAAGTTCCCCTCTTCCTCTGCCCCGAAAAAGAAACTATCCATATGCACGGAGTAAATATTCAGTTCAATTCCCGGAAATACTTTATAGGAATCGACCTTGGCATCACCCCTGCCATTTCGGAATCTATATATCTTTGGTTCGTATTGCGGGAACCTGTCTGGTTTGCCGCGCAAAGCACGGCAGATATTTTTTTCATCCTTTTCTCTGTGCTCCATTATACACCTCTTTTTTACGGGATCTGCCATGCAGCCCTTATTTTACCTGAACCCCCATAAACCCATCAGCGTTTTACCGGCAGCGCCTTCTCCAGCCGTCTGCCCTTGCCTTCAAATTTCGCGTTGGTATTTTTTACCGTGTCATGCTTCTTTTCGTTCATCATTTTGGGGTGCATCAGTTCCGCAAGGAAAAATCCCCTGCCCCGCTTTATCGGGCATTCCGATATCCGTTGACTAAATGCGGTTTTTGATTAGTTACCACTAACTGTTTTAAGTATACCCATTTCGTTCTGCATTTGTCAATAGCTCAGGAACTCTTTTTCAGTACATTCGTATTTTGTTGCTACTGTTCACACGTTCACAGCAACACCATTAACTTCAGCAGTTCCCGTACCCGGTCGTAATTTTTTGCACCATAGTTATAGCCCACGATTGGCTGTGCGCCGTCAGCAATGCCTATGGCGACATTCAGCACGATTTAATTTCCAAGTGATATTATACTTTTTCTGCCATTCAAACGCAAAGGACATTTAACAACTACCCGCTATATGTCACAAATATACAAATCTGCACACGGCAGTCCTGTACCGTCAACCAGTCCCTTATACCGCAAATCCGGCATACTGCGTCATGTAAAGTTCATAATATCTGCCCTGATTTTCAGGGCAGAGGGGGATATCCTACAGCATTTCACGCAAAATCAGCGCATAGCCCCGGCTGCTGGATTTACGCCAAAGGCTATACGCTGAATTCGCATAACATATCTTTTGTAATTTTCTTTTCATTACATATGTATAAGTATCTTTTTCATATCATTAAATCCCTGCTTTCATCCACCAGGTTTCTCATACTGTTCAATCCGATCATCAAAGTGGAAACATTATGAGCCATAGCGGACGAGGTGGGCTGTATCCTTCCGGTGATCCCAAGGAGGATCAGGGCGGAATTGATCCCTACGATCCGGATATAGTTTTTCCGTATCCTTTCAAGTAGCCCGCAGCTGATGGCGCGCAGAGTCAAAAGCCCTGACAGATTGTCCGCCTCGATGGTGATATCAGCGATCTCTCTGGCAATCTGTGCCCCGTCACTGATAGCGATCCCCACATCTGCCGCGGAAAGGGCCGGGGAATCATTGATCCCATCTCCTACCATGATCACCTTTCTGCCTGCTGCCCGTTCTCTCTTCACAAAGTCTGCCTTCTCTTCCGGCAGCACTTCCGCGTAATATTCATCTACGCCTACTTTTGAAGCAATAGAACCGGCAATCCTCTCACTGTCCCCAGTCATCATCACGATCTTGTCAAAACCGGCCTTTCTTAACGCCGCTACCACCGGGGCGACTTCTTCCCGCAGGGGATCCTCGATACAGATCACCGCCGCCAGCTGTCCTTCTATGGCAAGATACAGATGGGAATATCCTTCCGGCAGGCATTCAAACTGCTCCTCAAGTCCCTCCGGTATGATACAGCCCTTATCTTCAAAGACGAAATGGTAACTTCCGATCACCACCTTTTTCCCGTTGATCATGGAAGAGATCCCATGTGCCACAATATATTCCACCCTGGAATGGGTTTCTTCATGGGTAAGCCCTTTTTCACTGGCAGCATGAACCACCGCCCTTGCCATGGAATGAGGAAAATGCTCTTCCAGACATGCCGCGATACGCAAAAGTTCGTCCGGATTCTCATCCATAAAAGGCACCACATCCACGACCATTGGCCTAGCCCTGGTCAGCGTTCCTGTCTTGTCAAAGATGATCGTATCCGCCTCAGAAACCTTCTCCAGAAATGTTCCGCCCTTTACGGTGATCCGGTGGGTGCCTGCCTCCCGGATGGCCGACAGGACAGAAACCGGCATGGCCAGCTTCAAAGCACATGAAAAATCCACCATCAGGACGGACAATGCTTTTGTGGCGTTTCTGGTCAGAAGATAGACAAGAGCCGTACCAAGGAGTGTATAAGGTACCAGCCGGTCAGCCAGTCTGTCCGCTTTCCCCTCTGCTTTTGATTTCAGCTTTTCCGATTCTTCGATCATCCTGACGATCTTCTCATACTTATTGGAACCGGAAGTTTCCTTTACGCAGATCGTAAGCTGCCCTTCTTCTAACACGGTTCCCGCATACACATACCCACCGTTTTCCCTGGCCACAGGCAGGGCTTCTCCTGTCATGGAAGACTGATTCACCGCTCCGCTTCCCTCCACAACCACACCGTCAAAGGGGATCACATTTCCCATGCGGATCACCACCTGATCTCCTTCCCTGACCTGCCCGACATCCACCAGTTTCTCTTTTCCATCTGCAAGCATCCACGCCCTGCCTGTGTTCAGGGACATGCTCCTTGCCAGATCGTCCACAGATTTCTTATGGGTCCACTCCTCCAAGAGTTCTCCAATCCCAAGAAGGAACATAACAGAACCTGCCGTCTTCATATCCCGGCGCAAAAGGGATACGGTAATCGCGGTTCCGTCCAGGACAGAAACCCCCAGCTGCCCCCGGCACAGGGTATGTACGCCTTTCCAGATAAATCTGGCTGACCGGCAGCAGACAGCTGTACACCGAACCGGTACAGGAAGAAAGAGTTTCCCAGCCATGCGCAGCATAATCTTCCATATCAGTTTATCCTGATAGTAACGGTTCACTCTGCGTCCGGAATTCTGCCATAGGTGCTCTGGTGCCGAGATCTTTTCACTGGAAAACTTTTGGAGACATTTTATCAGGTCTTCCCTCTCTCCCGTATAGCAGATGACTGCGTCCCGGCTTCTCTCATAGACCTTTACCATAGTAACGGAAGGCTGACAGAGCAGGCCGTATTGGAGAATATCCGCATCCCTGCATGACATTCGCGTGCAGGAAATATGGATCCGCAGCCGCCCTTTTATCTCATGTAAGATTCGGAACTTCATACTTTTGCAGCCGGTGTTTCCCGGAAATCATCATCGGTTCCGCTTTCATCTTCAAGTTCCATTTCTTCTGCTGCCCTCTTCTCATTCACCTGGACAGCTTCCGCATAAATATCCTCCGCGTTTTCCTGGACGATACTGACCGTCCTCATGACGCATTCCTTCGCTCGGAGTACAGCGGCAGTGCAGGAAACATATATTTTTTTCGCGTCTTTACTGGATAATACCTTGATACCAGCCGTTCCGAACAGAACCCCGGCAGCAAAAATCCCTGTCTTTTTTACATCCAACTTACAGAACATGTCCATCATAGTGAGCAGTTCCTCCTTCGCTTATTTGTGTTTGTATCCGGTATAGAATGTCATGACCATGCAGATCACAGCAGCCCACGCCCAGAATCTGTGGTTTTTCATGCAGCAGCCCTCCTTATGTGATGTTCATTATAATGTATAGGAAACTTATTTTCCATCACTTTTTCCCTGTTGAGAAATTCTCTCAATTACGGAACCTGTTTTCTCCTCTTCTTTCATCTCCAGGCTGGCAGGCAGCAGAATGTTCGTAACCTGTTGGCATTGGATATAGCCGCAGGCTTTGAGTCCTTTTGTCACAACCAGACAGCATTCCTCAGCAGAAAGGCAGCAGGATGTATGGTCATCCAATTCAATCACGCAGGCAATCTTCTTCCCCGAACCCACACAGACAGCTCCCCCGGACGGACATTTCCCCCATCCTGTTCCGGCCAAAGCAGCGCGTGGGATGGTATACATGTTATTTCTGCTGATGGCTCCGATCTCTTCTAACAGATTGATCATCCGATATACCGTGGCGGCACCGATCCTCGGTTCCTCTTTTCTGGCTTTATAATAGATCTCCTTACAGCTGGCACATTCCTCCTGTAAGATCACATTTAAAAGGATCCGCCTTTGTTTTGTCACACGGCAGCCCATATCCTTCAGCTTTCGGAAGATCATCTCTTCCTGCATTTTGGTTCTCTGGTAATTCTCCCCTGCTTTCATAGGCTGATCCTGGCGCTCTGTCTCCTCCATTCCCTTTCACACTCCAATTTTTATCCATTTCCACCACAATGGTAATTGTATGCAAACATCAGTTAATTAAAGCTAACTCAAAACCAGTATATCATTTTTTTCTCTTCTATGTCAATTTGCGCAGGACAGTAGCTATTGAGAATCTTTCTCATTTATAATTTACTTTTTATGCTGTTTACCGCCGGCAGTTCAAACCTGAATCTGCTCCCCTTCCTCACTGGTTACACTATACTGTGCTTTGTGCGTATCCAGGATCTCCTTTACGCTTGTATTAAAATAAAATCATTATATTTTAAATGTTCCTGATTGTTGGGGGCAAAATCTTCCCATGTTGTCCAATAAAACCACTTATCCGTTTTAACTATTTTAGCATAATCTATTTCTGACCTCCAAGAATCCTCACTACCTACAGGTGCAAAAAAAATTAAAGTTGTTATTTTTGTTCGTCAGTACAGGTCTGTGTTTCTGCTGCAATGAGTTCTCTGTGAAGCTGCAATGCCATAAAAATTGTAACAATAGCAGAAAGTATGTCCGCAATCGGTTGAGCATAAAGTATTCCGCTTATACCACACAATTTTGGCAGTAGAAAGATAACCGGAACAAAACAAATCCCTTGTCTGCAAGCTCCAAGTATAAATCCCTTTGTGCCTTTTCCAAGAGCAAGAAACAAAGAAGAATATACCGTGTAAAACCCAAATAAAAAGAATGAAAGACCATTCGCTAAGAGAGATTTTTGACCGACTGAAATCATTTCTCTATTTCCATTTGCAAACTGTGCTATGATTTGTGTTGAAAATAAAGCTATTAGCAGCCCGACAATTACGCAGAAAATTGATGACCACAAAATTGAAGTCCTAATTGCTTCCCGCAGACGGTCAAATTTTTTTGCCCCGTAGCTAAATCCCGCAATCGTCTGAAAGCCTTTTAGAAAACCAAATACAACTAAGGTATCCATAGATATAACTCTTGTAACTGCGCCCATTCCTGCAATTGTCGCGTCGCCATATCCATTTGAAGCCCTGTTGATTAAAGCAATGGAAAGACTGGTAAGCAGTTGGAATGTCAACGTAGGAATACCAATTTTCAAAATTTCTGCGTATATCTGTTTAGAGGGCTTAAACGCTTGTATGCTAAATGTAAAAGCACTTTTCTTGCGCAATGCATAGATTAAGTAGACAAGCGTAGAAACAAATTGAGAAATGGCGGTAGCAATGGCAGCACCCGCAACACCCATATCCAATACATAGATAAATACAGGGTCTAAACCAATATTTAATATAGCCCCTAACAATAAGGCGCACATAGTAGTTTTAGCTGCGCCTTCGCTTGTTACAATGTTATTCATTGTTACATTGAACACATTGAAAACACAAGAAATGATATAAATTCGCCCATAGATTAAGGCATAGGGCATAATGGTGTCTGTTGCTCCAAGCAATATTAAAATCGGTTGAAGAAAAATTGCGGCAAAGATAATAATAATTGCGCCGATTGCAACGCTGCTATACAATGCTGTACTTGCTGCCTTATTTGCAGTATCTCTGTCGCCTTGCCCTAATAATCTTGAAAGAAAAGAAGCTGCACCATTGCCGAACATCAAGCCTAAACCTACTACTACTTGTCCTAACGGGAAGACAATAGAAATTGCTCCCATAGGGCTTTCGCCCAATCCCCCTACAAAGTAGGCGTCTACCAAATTATAAAGGGCATTGATTAGCATACCTATCATAATTGGAACGCCAAGAGCCATGAGAACTTTTGGAATTGGCGCACTCCCCAATAGTTCCATTTTGTTGTTACGTCCGTTCATTTCGATTACTCCTTTCTCTTACTAAAAGATATATAT
>VSOC01000009.1:0-56124 GCA_009774615.1 Lachnospiraceae bacterium | reverse complement strand
TAATATAATTTATAGCATACTGCTGTAAGTGACATACTACTATAAATTATAGTGTTTGTCAAGAGAATAGACAGATATTTTCTCTTTATTGACAAAAGCTATAAAATCAAATACTATAAATTACAGCATGAACAGGTGCTATCTGCTTCCTATTCATAAAAGAAAAGAAAGGTGGGTCAGTATGGCTACGATTGATTTAATTGTGTTGGGAATGTTGAAAAAGGAGCCTATGGGAGCCTATGATATTCAAAAGTTGGTAGAATACCGCAATATATCCAAATGGGTAAAAATCAGCACACCATCTATTTACAAAAAGGCAATTCAGTTAGAGGAAAAAGGATTTATCAAAGCTGCTATTGTAAAAGAGGGGAAAATGCCCGAAAAAGCTATCTATTCTCTTACAGACGCTGGAGAAAAAGAATTTGAAAGGCTTATGTTAGAAATTGCTGCTAAACCTATCCATATATTTTTAGATTTTAATGCTGTGATTGTAAACTTAGATCGTCTGCCTCTTGAAGCCCAGAAATCATGTGTATCAAGCATTGAAAAAAATGTTAAAACACTGAAAGCCTATTTAGAAGAAAATATACATGAAAAAGAAAATATCCCGGAAATTCCCGAAACAGGTATGGCAGTTTTACGACAACAATTTGTGTTGGTTGAAGCAATAGAAAAATGGATAGCTTCTTTGAAAATCAATAACGGATAACATCTTAACAAGGAATTATCTCGTGACGTACTCCCGCCACCTAACAAAAAATCATCCACTGGATAATTTTTTGTTAGAGGTGGGTATCGGCGTGTTGTTGATGATACCGTCAAAGCAGTTGTCATTCCCCGGAAGCAAACTTGTAGCCTATACCTAAAACCGTCTTTATGTAAGTGGGATTTTTGCTGTCCGGCTCTATCTTTTTTTGTAAATTGCATATCATACTGGCAACACTTGACTGGCAGCTTTCGCTTTCCATGCTCCACACGGATTCATTTGCCGCCGTCCATGACGACTCTTTCATCTTGGCTCATAAGCTCTTTGCCGCATTGTCAAGTGAAGAATACATCCTTTTTGCTTTTTCATACATGGAATCTTGTAGATGTTCTATAAATGTGCTAAACTGAACACAATAATACACCGGAGTTAGGAGGATAACTTTATGAACATAATCGAATATTTCAGTACAGATAACAAAGAATATTGGCTTTCAAAGATTAAAGAAAGTGATTGGGAGGCAGGTCAGTTTTTATATGAACTGTTAAAAAATCAAAAGTTAAAGGAAAATGTCGGTGAAAATACAAAGGTGCTTATGTTGACAGAGGGAGGAGATTTGATTTCTTTTTGCACATTTGCTGATAAGGACGATATTCAGCCAACAGAATTAACACCATGGATTGGGTGGGTATATACCTTTCCGCATTACAGAGGACACCGTTATGTTGGAAAGCTGTTAAGTTACGCTGAAACATTGGCAAAAGCAGATGGAATTAATAGCATTTATATTTCAACAAATCATAATGGACTATATGAGAAATATGGGTATGAGTTTTTTGGAATGATGAAAGATATGCATGGAGAAGATTCAAGAGTATATGTAAGATATCTGTAATTTCCAGCTTATTGAACTAAACATTCGTAATTTAACGGAGAAAGCTATGAAAACATTATATATAATTGGCGGGACAATGGGAGTTGGCAAAACAACCGTAAGCCAGCAATTAAAAAAAGATTTAACCAACAGCGTTTTCCTTGACGGAGATTGGTGTTGGGATGCCAACCCGTTTCAAGTAACCGAAGAAACAAAAGAAATGGTAGTTCACAATATTTGCTATTTGCTGAATAGCTTCTTACACTGTTCTGTTTATGATAAGGAGAAGACACAAAATGGCACAATTAGAATTTAAGTCAAAAGCACAGGAATTGATTGCGTTGATGGTAGATACGATTGCAGACAAAGAATATGCAAAACTTGTATCCAGCATTCCACCGAAACTTTCATGGGCCTCTTTCATTAAGGCAGATCCCACACCTGAAAATGCCTGCTTGGGATTTGGAAAATGGTTAGTTGAGCAATTAGCTTTGTGGGAAGAATATGAAGGTAAAAAATTTATAGTAGATCATTTCCAAAAATCCTGTATGACGGACATAGATGACGCGGACGAAGCAAGGCTTGAAACTAATAATTGGGATATGGTTTGTTACAATCCAACGAGTTTTGGAGAACCGTTGGATTTATGGTTTGAAATAGAGTTTTTTATAGAGAATGGACAACTAAAGGCGGTATTCGATATAAATATATAGAAGTCTAAATTCTCATTGATTGGTAGACACAAGTTTCATCATCTTATAAGTTACCCAGCCGCCAACGGAAACGGCATATAGAAGAACCGTTGGATGGGCGTCCGCTAACTAACGTGATGAACCACCAATATTGTTATCAGACCTTAAGAAAATCCGGCAGGTTTTCGATTACAGACGGCGCAACGGCCAGTGCATCGGCTCTTTTGCTCCTTATGGCTACATAAAAGACCCCAAAGACAAGCACCAGCTAATCGTTGACCCCGAGGCCGCTGAAATCGTCAAGAAAATTTACAAGATGCTGCTTTTTCCGCGCCAACACACGGTCTGCCATCACATGCTTGTAGATCCTCTTCCCCTGCTCCAGTCCTCTTCCTTTCAGAAAAAGCATTATCCTAAACGAAATCGGTCCAGAAGCTTTGTGAAATAATCGGGTAAAGGTGCCGAAAATTCCCTGTATTCCCCGGTTGACGGATGAATAAATCCCAAAACTCCGGCATGAAGAGTCTGCCCCTGAAGATGCTTTATCGGACAGTTTCCCGGCCCATAGACCTCATCGCCTAAAAGCGGATGCTTTATACTTGCCATGTGCACCCGAATCTGGTGTGTTCTGCCGGTTTCCAGACGACATTCAATCCAGGTATAATTGCCCAGGCGTTCAAGCACGCGGTAATGGGTAATCGCTTCCCTGCCGTTTTTTTCGTTAATGCTCATTTTCTTGCGATCCACCGGATGCCTCCCGATTGGTGCATTGACCGTTCCCTCATCAGCAGAAAAATTCCCGTGAACAATGGCATAATACCGGCGGGTAATAGAATGTTCCTTTAACTGTGCAGCAAGTGCACGATGGGAAGCATCATTTTTACAGGCAACAATCACTCCGGTCGTGTCTTTATCGATACGGTGGACGATTCCCGGCCGCATAACCCCGTTAATTCCGGACAGTTCTCCCCTGCAGTGGTATAAAAGCCCGTTGACTAAGGTACCTGAAGTATGCCCCGGTGCCGGGTGAACCACCATGCCCTTGGGCTTATTAATCAGAATAACATCCTTATCTTCAAAAAGAATATCCAAAGGCAGGGGTTCGGCTAAAATCTCCGGCTCCACCGCCTTTGGAACATAACAGGTAATCCGGTCACCTTCATTTAACTTATAGCTTGCCTTTACCGGCTTTTCATTCACCAGCACGGCTCCGGTTTTCATCAGTTTCTGAAGATAAGATCGCGACAGATGTTCACAGCATTCGGCAAGGTATTGGTCCACCCGCACTTCCTGATCGTCTTCTTCCGCCAAAAAACACAGTTCTAAACCCTGCCTGTTCTCTTCCATAAAAACACTTCCCAGTCCTCATCGTTATAGTACCACATTACCAGGCCAATCAGACAAAACGCTGCCACGGTAACATAACAGTCCGCCACATTAAAAATCGGAAAATCAATCAGACAAAAATAGAGAAAATCGACAACATACTGCTGTGTCAGCCGATCAATCATGTTCCCTGCCGCCCCCGCCACGATAAGCGACATACAGACAGCCAGGGGCAGATAACGCCTGGTAAACGGCATACGGTAAAGTCCAAAAAGAACAATGAAAAATACAATCACAGCCACCAGAAAGAAAAACATCTGCCGTCCCTGAAACATTCCAAAAGCTGCCCCTCTATTTTCCAGATAGCGTAGTTCAAATATCCCCGGAAGCAGTACGATCGCCGGCTTTCTCATCAAGTGTTGAACGGCAAGGCTTTTCGTCCACTGATCCAGCCAGATCAGCAGACCTGTACTCAAAAAAAAGGCTGCAAGCCCCCGGGCTTTTTCTTTTAATCCGCACAATTTTATTGGCATACACCGTTTTCCTCCAGTATATAGTGAAGTCCTTCCTGCATCTCTTCTCGGCTTACATCCTTAAAAATCGAAGCATGGCCGATTTCTTTTAACAAGATGAATTTAATCTGCCCTGCTTCCATCTTCTTGTCATGCTTAACGGCATCTAAGACATCCTCCTCCTTAAGCCCGTCTACGGTCATAGGAAGGCCAAAGCCTGCCATCATTGCCTCAAGTTTAGAAATCTCTTCCAAAGTCAGAAAACCACGCTTTTCTGACATCTTAGCTGCGGCAAGAAAGCCTGCAGCGACACAGTGCCCGTGGGGCATAGTGAATAATTTCAGTTTTTCTACCGCATGGCCCAAGGTGTGGCCGAAATTTAAAAGCGCCCGCTCTCCCATCTCCCGGGGATCTGCTTCAACAACATCGCGCTTTATCTTATTGCTCTCAAAAACCATCTGCGCACAAACATCAGTTTCCCTGTCCATAATCTCTTTTTGATGCCGGATCAGCCATGTATAATAGGCTTTATTTTTTATTAATCCGTGCTTGACTACTTCCCCCATCCCCGAGATAAACTGTTCTTCCGATAAGGTAAGTAAGGTTTTCACATTCGTATAGACCAGTTTTGGCATGTGGAAGGCACCAACCATGTTTTTATAAGCATCAAAATCCACACCGGTTTTTCCGCCGATGCTGGAATCCACCTGGGCAAGGAGGGTGGTTGGAATCTGGATAAAATCAATTCCCCGCAGATAGGTTGCTGCGGCATAACCGCATAAATCCCCGGTAACACCGCCGCCTAAGGCAGCCAGCACATCTTTGCGGTCATACGCCTGACGGATTAGATATTTATACAAATCTCTTACGGTATCCAGATTTTTAAATTCTTCTCCCGCCGGAAAAACAAAGACATCCACCTGACGGCACACCTTAGAAAGTCTTTCCTTCACCTCTTCAAGATAAAGCTTTTCCACATGGGAATCCGTAACGATACACAGCTTTTTTCCTTCTGTCCTCAGACGGCCGACCTCTTCTTTAAGCCCGTCAAAGGAATCGGTAATCACAATATCATAAATCTCTTTACCGTCCAAATGAACACCTAAACGTTCCATCCTGTTCTTTCCTCCAAATATCTAAATGTAAGCCAAAAAAGTAAAGTAAATAAGGGAACCGCCCATATGACAGTCCCCCTTCTTCATGTATTTTGTCACAGGCGGATATTCAGTCCGCCAAGGCCGCTTACGTTACCCATCGCACTCATGCTGCTCACATTACCCATGCCGCCTGCGCTGCTGACACCACCCAAATTACCGCCGGTAATAAATTCCTGGAAATCCCCGGAAAGTTCCACTGACTGCGGGGTTGCAATAAAAATATAATTTGAAATTTTCTGCAAATTGCCTCCGATAGAGTAAGTTGCACCGCAAGTAAAATCGATAATTCTCTGTGCCACTTCCATATGAATGCCTTCTAGATTCAGCACAACTGCCTTTCCTGCAAGAAGATAATCACAGACTTCACTGGAATCTTCCATCGAACTAGGTTTTACCATCGTAACTTCCATGCCCCTCCGCATCGGAACTACCTTATTATTTGTCCGGCTGCCGGAAAAACGTGACTTTGGTTCTTCATAGTCGTCATAATCATCTTCATCATCGCGGCGTCCGAAAAAACTTCTCCTCGGTCTTTCCTCTTCAAAAGAATCCTCATCGTCTAAGTAATAATCATCATCCTCTTCATCACTTAAACGCATTGTATTCATTAATTTGCTCAAAAGGCTCATTTTATGCTCTCTCCATTCTTTACCGGGAACCAAAGATATTCGTGCCTACACGAACCATCGTAGCCCCCTCTTCGATTGCCACTTCATAATCACCGGACATTCCCATTGATAGGATATCCATACTAACATTATCAATGTTTTTCCATGCCGTGTCAACATAAAATTCAAATAATTTTTTAAATACTTTTCGATTTTCTTCGGAAAATTCGACAAAAGGCGCAATTGTCATCAGACCGCGAATGTGAACATGAGGGAATTTACTGATTTCTTTGGCTGCATCCATAACTTCTTCCAGAAGAAAACCATATTTGCTTTCTTCCCTGGCTACATTGACTTCCAGAAGAATATCCACGCAAATTTCTTTCTTTGCACATTCCTCTTCAATTTGTTTCGCCAGACGAACCGAATCTACCGAATGAATCAACACCGCTTTATCGATAACCTGTTTTACCTTATTACGCTGGAGATGGCCAATCATGTGCCAGCGGATATCTTCGGGCAGTACAGGCTGCTTTTCTAATATCTCCTGAACCTTGTTCTCGCCAAAGTCCCGGACACCTTCTTCGTATGCCTCCAAAAGCATGGATGCCGGCTTTGTCTTGCTTACGGCAATCAACGTTACCTCCCTGGGATCTCGTCCCGCACGAAGGCAGGCCCCTTTCACTCTCGCCTGAACATCCTTTAGTTGTTCTTTTAGCATAATCTTTCCCCCTTAATCGTATATCATATTGGATGTATTTATTGATAAATCTGCTTTCCTTCTTCCACCGTAGAGGCGTCTAAAACAATGTGGTCGTAAACGGCCAGTCCATAGCTTACGCCTTTTTGGATGGTGTAATATTCATCATTGGAAGCAAGAACTTCAATCTGTTTAAATATAGCATAGCCTTTATTAATATTGTAAACCCCCTGTAAAGCAGCGCTGGCACTGACCTGGAAGCGCCCCTCATTCTCTGCCGCCCTTGCTGCCTTTGATGCGTCCTCGTGGGTTTCTTCCATCGTTTCTCCTGCTGCATCCGGTGCCTCATCTTCTGCGGCAATATTTGGCCCTGTAGGTTTTACCAGAAAATCTCCTGCGTTTATCTCACATTCCTGAATATCAATATAGTAGTATTCTTCCGTCGAATAATAAATCGTGGCAGGAACAAACACGACCGACGTTCCCTGCTCGGAATAGGTTTCTTTCATAAATCCTGTAGCTGAACCCTTCTTATCGCCGCCCTTAGCCAGGTAATCTAAAGGAACCAGATAAAAGGTCTTTTCGGTTACGGCACTGGCAGGAATCTTTAACCCGGTTATCCGTTCCGATTCAATTTCAAACTCGACAAAACGCTCCGATAAAAACTGAATCATATATTCCTGAAAATCCAGCTTCCCGTAAGGCTTTCCATCCTTGCCGATAATGGTAGAAAAGCTTCCTTCTGCCCTTAAACCCGATGCAGGAAAGGTAACTTTTAACGAAGAAGCCTGTCCATAAGCGACGATGTCTTCCTCCGTCATCGGAAAGACAATCGACCAGTCATCGGAAGTAACAATTTTACACACTGGAGAGTTCGGGGGAAGCATCTCGTTTGACTTCACCCGGGTAAGCGATACCGAATAGGCTGTCTGGTCAAACATCTCTTCCGAAATCTGCGAAACATCCAAATCTTCATAGGAATCTACAGCATAGGAAACAATCCCTGCCTGATCCGAAACGACCTGATGAAAATTTACTCCCTCCCGGGCCATCAGCTCATCCAGATTATCAAGTGTATTGAAATTGGCATATTCCAATACCTGTGCTTCCAGAGAATATTTTCTGTCATAAACCGAGCGGAAATTTTCATCCGTATAGGCTAAGCTGTACGAGGTAAGCTGCTTTTTTAAATCCAAAAGATTTTCTTCACTCAGCGCAGCACCAACTTCCGGATGCTCGGCAAGAAATCCTGACACCGATCCCATCTCGTCAATGGAATAAATACAAGTGCCCACGCCGGCCCGCTTTCCCTCCCGGGTATAATAATTAATATATCCGGCCCGATCGGTATATTTTGTACTTTCCTCCCGAAGGATGATTCCGGTGTAAGCTTTTTCGTTGACAATGCTGCCTTCCACAACCTCGTACACCTGTACTTTTTCCCGCTTTAGATAGGTATAGACACTGAAGCTCATATACACAAAAATAATGGCAAAAATAATCATACCTACATTAATATTCTTCGGACGTCTGTAGCGTACAATCTTGTGGTTGCCTGTCTTTTTCTTCTGGCTGCCCATGAGAAGCCTCCTTCCCCTCCCGTTATTATAAAAGGAAGAAGAGAAAAATGCAAATACTTCCGTAAAAAAGCTGCTGCAAATATCTTTCGCAGCAGCAAATAAAATCTATATATGCTTATAAAGAAAGAATCACGTCGCCTTTTGCATTATCCGGAAGCTCATCTGCATCCAATGATATGCTAAGTACGAATGTCACATGATACTTCTCACCGATTTTTTCCAAAGTTGCTATGGTCTGGGAGATGTCCTCCCCTTCAAGTACAGCCAGCTTTAAAAAGCTGTCCAAGAACATAATCTCCAAGTCGTGATCCTGAGAAATAATACCGCTGATAAATCCGATAAAACTTTCGCTTGAACTTACAGGAAACTCATTAACATTAATTAAACGAATTTTGTTGCTCAGTTCATACATATGCTTTGAACTTTTATCAAGATAAACGATAGAACCCTTCGCTGTCTTCACTGCTGCATTCGCTCTCTCCAGCAAATGTTTTGTTTTGCCTTTCCCCTTCTTACCTGCTATAATCTGAACCATAACAATCTCCTCCTTCGGCTTAATTGTATAAAATGTCAATTAATTATAAAACAATTATAGTATAAATATCCAAAAAACGCAATGACTAATTGACAATTTTCTGAATTATTTCTGTCATGTTATCATAAAGGTTCGGACGACTGCTGGCTTTAAGCACCACGGAGATATATTCCTTCTCCAATTCGTCCCGGCTTGCCATAATCAGGCAGTACCCGGCAGCATTCGTCGTCCCGGTCTTTCCGCCAAACACGGTCAGCCCTTCCGGTGTTTCCCTTTCCCCGGTCATAAACCAGTTTCCGCCTTTCCAGGTCTTTGATACCAGCTGACCATTGCCGTCAACATAATTGGCCGTGTAGGCTGTTGAACCGGTAACTTCACGGAATTTCGGCTGCTTTAAGGCTTCATTAAAAATCAGGTAGAGATCGTAAGCAGTCGTCACATGTTCCTGATTGGTTAAACCGTGAGGGTTGGTAAAATGCGTGGATGTCGCGCCAAGACGCGCTGCCTCCGCATTCATCAGTTCAGCAAACTGATCAATGCTCCCAGCCATATGAACCGCAATCGCTGCCCCGGCATCATTTCCCGAGGGAAGCATAAGCCCGTATAAAAGCTGCTCCAACGTCAGGACATCCCCCGGATGGATCTCGCAGAGTGTAGCCCCCTGCTCCGTAATCACTGCGGCGTCCGTTACCGTTACCTCATCCGATAAATTTCCGTATTTAATGGCGATAAGTGCAGTCATCACCTTGGTTATGCTTGCCGGGTGGAGAACTTCAAAGGCATTTTTGCTGTAGAGCGTCTGCTTGTCTGTCAGGTTAAATACGGCGGCAGCCTGTGCATTCACTGCATCATCCGGTATCTGTGCCGCCTCATCAACAACACAGAGATTGGCAGCAAAACCCCCGGCCCGTTCATCGGCCCGTTCATTTCCTTCCAGGGTAAAATCACGCTCCGTCCACGTATAGGGACGTTCAAGCTTTGACTGCCCGCAGGCCGCACAAAAAAGGGGGATCCAGACCAGACACAGGCCCATACCGATTCGTTTTTTTATGAATTGATTTCTGTCTAACACGTTTTTCTTCTCCTGATTGATTCTTTTAGGGGAAAAATCCCCGGATTAGAGTAAAATCAGCGGTACATCTCCCGCCATTCCAAATCGCCGCGATCCAGGGCTTTAATCAGAAGTTCCGCAGTAGCCAGATTCGTCGCCAGAGGGATATTGTGCATATCACAGAGACGGACAACATTGTTGACATCCGGTTCATGGGATTTTGCCGAAAGAGCATCGCGAAGAAAGATCACCAGATCAATCTCATTATGCTCAATCTGTGCCGCCAGCTGCTGGCCGCCGCCCAGATGTCCTGCAAGGTACTTGTGCACATTTAAGTTGGCAACCTCTTCAATCAGGCGCCCTGTTGTTCCTGTAGCATAAAGTTCATTCTTGCTTAATATCCCCCGATATGCTATACAGAAATTTTGCATTAGCTTTTTCTTTGCATCATGTGCGATTAACCCAATATTCATGTAATAACTCCTCCTTGATTGTGAGTATTCTTTCTCTGTAGTCCAACATTTAATACAATTCCAATTCCTACATACATACTGAGCAGGGAACTGACCCCATAACTGATAAACGGAAGAGGAAGACCGGTGTTGGGGAAAAACTTTGAAGCCACGGCAATATTGGAAAAACTCTGAAATCCAATTAGTGCCGCCATCCCTGTGCAGAGCAGCTTTCCCGCCGTATCCCTGGCCTGTCTTGCCATCCACAGACATTCATAAATAATCAAAAGGTACAGCCCGATAACCAAAAGGCTTCCCGCAAAACCCAGTTCTTCTCCGATAATGGCAAAAATAAAATCTGTAGCTTCCTCCACCAGAAAATTTCCGTTTTTTACGGACGCAATCGTTGTATTATTCAAACCTTTTCCCCAGAGCTGACCGGAACCGATAGCAATGACCGAATTATCCTGCTGAAGGTTATTTTCCTGGTACTTATCCGGATAGATAAAGCTTAAAATACGCTGTGCCTGATATCCCCGCAAAAAGGGAATCATCTCGTACTGCAAAAGATATATAAATCCACCCATAATCGGTGTCAGCACCGCTAAAATACCGAAAATCCACCGGTAACTTAAACCGGCAACAAAAATCAAAGCGGTAAACACCATAATAATAATTAAACTGGTGGAAAGATTCGGCTCAATTAAAATCAAAAGTACAGGAAGGCCAAAAAGAACGGCTGTAGCAGCCAGGATGGAAACCTGGTTAATCCGCTCCTGGTATTTATGAAAATACCAGGAGAAGAAAACAATTAAGCCAATTTTCGTAAACTCTGAGGGCTGGAGCTGACCAAGAACAGGGACAACAACCCAGCGGGTTGCACCGCCCCGAACCACACCGTTGACCAGTACCCAGACCAGAAGAGCGATACAGGTTAAGTAAGCCAAAACACTTATCTTTAGTATCCTGTGATAGTCCACCAGCGTAAGAACACCGGCAACGATAATGCTCACAAAGATTCCCAGAACCTGACGGGTTACCCGGGAATCTTCCATCGATCCGTTTGCGGCGCTTTTAATCACCAGGACCCCGATAAAGCTTAAAGCCAGCACATAAATTGCCAGACGAAAATTTAAATTTCTCCATTTATATTCTGAAAATAAAAAGATCATGAACATTTCCCCTTATTCGATAAATCCAGAATCGGGAACGCAGCGTAAAGGGCATTTCCCGGGTGGCTGCTGACAATCTTTATCTCAATGCCTTCCCGGTCAATCTTCATGTATTTCGAGATGACACGAACCATGTCATCCTTCATCTTATCCAGCAGTTCCGGTGAACAGTTTGCCTTGTCCGTGACAAGAACGACCTGAAGCCGCTTTTTCGCCAGACTGCCCGAATGGTTTTTGGCGATTTTCTGAAATACACGAGCCATCATACACCCCTCCTAAGCTCTTCGCAAAAGGCTTGACAGCCTGCTCAGAAGCTTAGGCTGAGTGTCCAGGCTGAGGAAAGGAATCTGCTCTCCCATAAGTCTGCGGCAGATATTCAGATAAGCTTGTCCGGCCATGGAACCCATGCCCACCAGAGGTTCTCCCTGGTTGGTTGAAATCACTATCGATTCATCGTCCGGCACTACGCCAATCACATTTACCGCAAGGATATCCATGACGTCATCCATGGACATCATATCTCCCCGCCTGACCATGTCCATGCGGATACGGTTGACAATTAAATCAATCATGCCCATATCTGCCGCTTCCAAAAGACCGATAATCCGGTCGGCATCCCGTATGGCGGATACTTCCGGTGTCGTTACCACCAGCGCCCTCTCCGCCCCGGCAATGGCATTTTGAAAGCCTCGTTCAATTCCGGCAGGACAATCCAGCAGTATGTAATCAAATTCATCCCGCAGATCGTCTACCAGCTTTTTCATCTGTTCCGGGCTGACGGCTGTCTTGTCCCGGGTCTGTGCAGATGGAAGTAAATACAGGTTCGGATATCTTTTGTCCCTAATAAGGGCCTGCTTCATCCGGCAGTTGCCTTCCACCACATCGACCAGATTATAGACAATCCGATTTTCCAGACCCATGACCACATCCAGGTTCCGCAGACCGATATCCGTATCGATCAGCACGGTTTTTTTCCCCAGGACAGCCAGTCCGGTTCCTACGTTTGCCGATGTCGTGGTTTTGCCGACCCCTCCTTTTCCAGAAGTAATAACAATGACTTCACTCATAACGATATCCTCCTGCAAAAACAGCTATTTAATTGTACTACATATCGAATAATTTTTCCAGTATTTAATGAAAATTTAACAGATGCAAAAAACTCTTTTTTAAACTTCTTGTGCAGATTGCTCCGTCCTCGACAACAGCTAACATAGGGCCTTTTCCCAGGCGCTTGTTCTTTTCGCCAATCCGGCTGGAGAAGTTGCCGATACGAATTTGAATCGGTGCCATATCCAGAGCAACCACAACCGCATCCGCGTTTCCGTTGCAGCCTGCATAAACCGAACCTTTCAGTTCGCCCAGGACGATAATATTGCCTTTCGCGGTTATCCGGGCACCGTGGTTGACATCACCGATAACCACAATGCTTGCCTCCGAGTCCAAGTTATCTCCGCGGTGAAGATCTCCTTTATAAAACTTACCTGTCTGTGCACTTAGTTCCATCAGCTTTTCATTCAGTGCATGTTCACAGCGGCGGATTTGTTCGCCGTTCTGGTCAATCAGACAGAGAATTTCCACCTGGGAACTGTCCATAATGGCGTTCGCCACCTGAAACTCCTCTTCAGGGGTAAGACTGCGCCCCTCTAAAGCAAGGGCCATCTGCACGGCTCCCCAGAATTTTGCGCTTTCCCTGAATTTTTTCTCAAGGTCGGCTAAAATCTGCGCAAAAGGAGCATTAGGGTCCAGATAGATCGTCATCCCTGATTTATTTCCTTTAATCATTATGGTACTGCGCATAGATCATCACCTCAGTTTGTTTTTCCTTTAATCACCAATCGTAACATTAGAAACCTCCAGTGCGCCGGCATTTAAAATATCCTCCAAACTGGTATAGCCGTAGTAAAGCCGGTAGGCACGTTTAGCCAGCATCGCTGCATTGGAAGAAGTATAACCGTAGGGAATATTTACGGTTACACAGATTTCCGGGCTGGCAAAGGGACCATAGGAGATAAAGAACGCATGGTTTCCTCTTACTTTTGATTCTTCTGCCGTACCGGTTTTTCCGGCGATCTCGATTTCAAGGTCGTTAAAAATACGGCTGCTGGTGATTACGTTTCTCATTCCCAGGGCTACAGCGTCCCAGGTGGAATCCTGAATATTAATATGATCGCTGGCTTCCGGGGTAAAATCCCGAACCAGGTTCCCGTCCGAATCGGTTTCCCGGTCAAGAAGGCTTAATTCAAACACGGTTCCCCGATTAGCCAGTGCTGCCACATAACGGGAAAGCTGTACATTCGTATAGCTGTGCGTTCCCTGCCCCATCGCAGAACGTTCCGGGTCAATATCGGAAATTTCCGGGTCACGCTCGGAAATCTCCACGCCGGAATCATGGTCAAGACCGAACATGGACGCATATTTTTTCAGAGCTTCCAGGCCCTTTCCGGTATTATACACTCCATGTTCGTCCGTGGAAAGACGATGGGCAACTTCCGAGAAATAGCAGTTGCAGGAGTTTTGAAGACCTCCCACAATATCCAGTTCCCCATGGTATCCCGGACTTATCCAGCACCGGATAGGCTGTGCCACTTCCTCATAAATTCCTGTACAGTTAATCTTTTCTTCCAGTCCAATCACGCCCTCTTCCAGCCCGGCAACCGCCGTAATCGGCTTAAACGTCGAACCGGGGGCCTTCTGTGCCTGTGTGGCATTATTGTACAGCGGCTGGGACAGGTCATTTTGCAGCCGGGAAAAATAGGCGCTGTCCACCGTTCCCGACATCCGGTTATTATCGTAGCTTGGATAGGTAACCAGGGAAAGTACCTCGCCGGTCCGCACATTCGTGATAACACAGGAACCGCTGCACGGATCTAAAGCAAGCTGTGCCGGCGTTATCTGAATCTTTGAAATCTTATCCAAAAGAAAACTGTAAGCATAAGAATCGCCGTTGCTGTGCAGAGCTGCAATCTGATCCGGTTCACTTTCCAAAACCCCCTGATCGTACAGGGCAAGGCAGAGCTGCCTTCCGGTCACGATATTATCATTAATCAAAAAACGGTAAATTCTTTTGGTAAACCGGACATCTTCCATAAGCTGCCCCAGGGAGTAATCCACAAGCTGCTGATAAATATCGTCAGCGCTGGAGTACTTATTATCTGCGTTTAACTTGGTTGTATCCACCCAGCTCTGTGCAATGCCGTCGTAGAGGTAATCGCGCAGGCTGATTTCATCGGCCTTCCATCCAAGATAGGCTTCACTGGTAATATCAATCTTACTCTCATCGATAATACCCACGGCAGAAGACGAAAGCCAGGTATAAATATAGACCATATAGTTGGCAAGATCCGGCGGCAGTTCCTGTATGGTTCTCGCCTGTGCACTCATCAGTTCCGCCCGAAGCTGTGCCATAATCCGTTCCCTGGAAGTTTCAAATGTGCTTTGAATCTGCCGCTCCATCGCCGAGGCATCCTCTGCCTCAAAATGACTCAGAGAAAGGACATTATTATTAATCAGCTGATAATAGGCATCCTTAATCGGAATTTTTAATTTACTGGAAGGCGTTCGTTCCGTATTTGGTTCATCTTCGGGAACCAGACGGTCGACCAAAATTCCCGCAAGCTGCCGTTCAATCAGATGATAAATCCCCTTCTGCAGATCCGCATCGATTGTAAGATACAGGTCATTCCCCGCCTGGGCTTTGACCGTTTCCTTCACTTCCCGTATCCTTCCCCGGTTATCCACGTTGACGATCTGATAGCCGCGTTCTCCGTGAAGCGCCGTTTCCATCGTCGATTCAATGCCAATCAGACCTACGGTGTCATTAATATCATATTCCGGGTTTTCCTTCTGCAATTCTTCTAGTCTTTCCTTCTGCATCTTACCCGTGTAGCCGATAATCGGGGCAAAATAAATACTGTCATTATAAACCCTTACGGAGGATTCTTCGATATTCACCCCTAAAAGATAGGGCGTATTTTCCAGCACCTCGGCAACCGTTTCTTCGTCCACCTGTGAGGCAACCACCGTGGACTGGTATCTCTGGAAAGAAACAAGGGACATGGTGTAGCGGATATTGACCAGCTTTAAGGCGGTCTTATCATCCAGCATTACCGTATTGCCTTTCTCATCTTTTATCTCATTCAGCTTATAAAGTTCTTTCTGTCTTTCTAAAAGTTCCCTGGCTGTAACATGAATGGGAAGCTTGCCGGTTTTCTCATCAAAATGTTCTTCTTCACTGAGTTCTTCGATATACTTGCACCCGAAAATATCCCTGAGAAATCCCAGCCGTCCGGTTTCGCTTGAAGAGGAATAAAACACCTCCCCAAATTCATCCAGGCCAACTTCAAATTTCCCCTCGATCGCCACATTGTGTTTATCCAAAATATTCACCAAGCGCAAAAGCATCGCATTAAGATCCGCTGCTTCCCGATAATCGCCGGTATCCTGTACGGTAACGGAATAGGCCAGTTCATTATAAGCCAGAAGCTTTCCGTTTTTATCGTAAATATTCCCCCGTGTACCGGGTGTGTACATGGTTTTCTCGGTCTGTTGAATATATTTATTCAGCATATCCTCCCCACGGACAATCTGCAGGTTAAAAAGGTGAGCAACTAAAACCCCAAACATGCAGGTAAAAAGCACCGTTAAGGCGAATAGTCTGGAATAAGCAATTTTCTGGATAAAATCCTTCAGTATTTCCCATAAATCTCTGAACAATGTTTACTTCTCTCCTCTTTCTGTCACACCTGGTCAGAGGGACTCCACTGCCAGGCAAAACTATGCCTTTCAGACAATCTTGGTATCTCTGCGCTTGTCAAGTTCTTCCAGCTTCCGGCTGATAAATAAAAACAAACGGTAAATAAACAGGGTCGTTACCAGGCTGAAGATAATCTCCGGCAGCATAATCTTCCGGAAATAATAAAACAAATTCAGCTTTCCGCGGATTAAAAAACGGAATACATACATATACATATTATACATCAGTTCATTGGCAATGCACAAAAACAGGGGCAGGGTAATGTATTCTTCATAATAATATTTGGTAAAGATTCCGTTAATATACCCGATGTAGATAAAAACCAGCATATAAAAACCAAACGGTCCGCTGTAAAATAAGTCCAGCAAAAGCCCTGCAAACAGCCCGTACAGGATTCCCGCCCAGCTTCCATGGATAAATCCAAAGGAAAACGTCAAAATCAGTAAAAGATTCGGCGAAGCTGCCAGAAAAGGAATCAGGGGAAAGACACAGGTCTGTATGGTAAAAGCTAAAACCATCAGAAGCAGATTAAGAACAATCCTTTTCATGAACCGGCCCCCTCTCCCGTTTTTGCAGCCTCATCTCCGGTACTCTTCGTCCCGATAATAATCAAAACTTCCTGGAGATTGTCAAAATCCGCCACAGGAATCAGATAACCGGATTTGGTCAGCCGCTCCGGGTCCATGGTCACATCGGCAGCATAGCCGATTAAAATCCCGGGAAGAAATTTTGAACTGATATTGGAAGTAATAATCTGATCTCCCTCTTTGACATCGCCGTTTTTGGTAATATTGGTAATCCGCAGTCTTCCCTCTTCAAATAAGGTCAAATCCCCCGCCACAATACACCGATCTCCCGACTGCATTGCCATGGCGCTGACACGGCTGGAATCATCGATAATCGATCGAACCGTTGCATAATTTGCCCCTACATCCGTAACGATTCCCACAAGCCCGCCGCCGGCGATAACATTATTATCCACTTCCACACCGTCCGCAGAGCCTTTATTCACCCGAAAAACCTGAAACCAGTCCCCGGAGTCCTTCGCGATAATCCTTGCACCGATTTTATCGTACTGCATATAAGTCTGATCTAACTGGTAGAGTTCACGCAGGCGGTTAAGTTCAAACTGGCCGGACTGAAGCCGGTTATTCTCTTCAATCAGCCCAGCTACCTCTTCCTTTAAGCGTTCATTCTCTGCCAGTGCCGTCTTTAAGTGGGTATAATCCCTGTACTCCGTATAGATTCCGTTTCCCAGTGCATTTACACCGGTCTGAAGCGGGACAAGCACATAACCAACCCCTGTTCGCAGAGGTTCAAGTATACCGTCTTTAAACGAAGTGACTATAATCAGCACGAAACAAAAAATGGTAAGGCCAATCAGAAGATATTTGCTGCGTTTCGTTTTCATTCCCTATGTTCCTCATTCTATAAATTATAACATTCCTTCATTCAGTAAGCTGATATATCTAGTATCGCCAATAATAATATGATCTAACAGTGAAATTCCCAAAATTTCCCCCGCAGCCTTCACCCGAAGGGTCAGCATCTTATCCTCTTTGCTGGGAGAAGGGTCACCGCTTGGATGGTTGTGAACTAACACCAGGGAAACACAGCCGCACTGCAACGCCTGCTTAAAAATCTCCCTGGGAGAAATCACCGCGGAATTTACCGTTCCCGTGCTTAACACCACATCCCGAAGAAGCTTCTGCTTGGTATCAAAGTAAAGTCCCCGAACCTGTTCCTGCTCCAAATGGCGCATATCTTCCATACAGTAAGCAGCAATATCTGCCGGGTCCTGAAAGGCTTTCTGCCTTAATCCGGCAAACTTTCCCTTCTTCCAGATTCTCCGGGACAGTTCCCCGATACAGAGCATCTGAACCGTCTTAACTTTGCCGATCCCCTCATAACTTAAAAGTTCATCCCGGGTAAGGTGCATAAGCCTTAAAAGTCCCCCTTCCGGGAAATTTAAGGCAAGGATCTCCGACGCCAGTTCCAGGGCATTAGCGTTTCTTGAACCGGTTCGGATAATCACTGCCAGAAGCTGTGCATCGGTAAGCTTCTCCGGCCCTTCCGTTATACAGAGCTCATAGGGGCGTTCCTGCAGGGGCAGATCTTTCATCGTATTTTTTTCCATCTTATCCTCCTTTATGGGCTTTTCCCTCTCCAAGTACGAATCCCGGGAAGATAATCCGGCCTGGGTTCTATCTGTCACTGTTTCCGTCAAATATACCCTGATTTTATTCTAACATAAGTTTTATTTTCTGTACATGATTTTCAAAATTTTTATAAACTTTTTAGCAGATTTTCCGCCGAAATAATCCCTTTTTCTGTCAATTTCTGCAAAGTTGTAATAATTCCCAGTTTTGCATGATACCAGGTCAGTCCGCCCTGGAAATAAACGGCATAGGGCGGCTTAATCGGGGCATCGGCACTCAGTTCGATGGAAGCGCCCTGGACAAAAGCGCCCGCCGCCATAATCACCGGCGCATCATAACCGGGCATGTCCCAGGGTTCAGGGGTAACAAAGCTGTCCACCGGAGCCGCCGCCTGGATTCCCTCACAGAAAGCAATAACTCCTTCCGGCGTTCCAAAGGTAATCGCCTGGATAATGTCGTGGCGCTCCTCTTTCCCGTTCGGCACAACCAAAAAACCTAAACGTTCGTAGATATTGGCAGCAAAAACAGCACCCTTTAAAGCCCCGGCAACCACCGTAGGCGCTAAGAACAGCCCCTGATAAAATGAGGTATTCAGCCCCAGGCTTGCCCCCACTTCACGGCCAAGTCCCGGGGCGCTCAGACGATAAGCCGCCCGCTCGATACATTCCTTTTTTCCCGCGATATAGCCGCCAATGGGTGCCAGACCACCTCCTGGATTTTTAATCAGGGAACCGACCGCCATATCTGCCCCCACGTCCGTAGGCTCTATGGTTTCTACAAACTCACCGTAACAATTATCCACCATGCAGATAACCTCCGGCTTGATTTTCTTAATAAAATGGATTAATTCACCGATTTGGTCCACGGATAATGTAGGACGGGTCGCATAGCCCTTGGAACGCTGAATCGTAACCAGCTTTGTCTTCTCATTCAATGCCTGTGCAATACCAGGATAGTCAAAGTTCCCGTCAGCAAGCAGATCCACCTGGCGGTAGGTCACGCCGTACTCCTTTAAGGAACCCACAGACTCCCGGATTCCAATAACCTCCTCGAGCGTATCGTAAGGCTTTCCCACCGGAGAAAGCAGTTCATCCCCCGGGCGGAGGTTGGAAGAAAGCGCAATGTGGAGGGCATGGGTGCCGCTGATTAAGTTTGGACGGACTAACGCCGCTTCCGTGTGGAAAATCGAGGAATAGACATCCTCTAACGTATCCCTGCCCAAATCATTATAGCCGTAACCGGTGGTTGCCGCAAAATGAATATCGCTGACCCGGTTATCCTGCATTGCCTTAATTACCTTTAACTGATTGCTTTCCGCCCGCTGGTCAATCTGAACAAACCGTTCGGACAAATCGGATTCTATGTGCAGACAGAAATCCAAAACTTCTTTTTGAATTCCCATCTCTTGGTATAATTTTCTGGTTTCTGTCATTATTTTCATGTCCTTTTCTTTTTTGTTCCGGGAAAAATAAACTTGTTATTTTTTCCATTTTCTTTTCTATTTTGCATACTTTCGCCGGGATTGTCAATTTCTTTTCATTAAGTAATTCTTATTTTTTTGTTACAACGCTGCTGTACGCATCCCATGATTTTTGCCGAAAACAGCAAATTAAATCGCTGACTGTCGCATTTTGGGCAACGCTGGTATGCATCCCCATCCTGGCGGCGGCCTGCCGGGTTTTTTCCCCGATACAGACAGCATAAAGCATTTCATAAGGGTAAGCACAGCCAAGCATCCGGCAGAAGCCCTCTACGGTGGAACTGCTGGTAAAGACAATCTTCGGCAGACGTTCATCCTGTTTTACCCTCATCAAGGACTGCATAAGAGCCGTGTTTTCCAGTGCAAATTTCGTCGTATAAATCGCCAGATCTGTACAGGACAACCCGGGGTTTTTCTTTAATTCCTGCAAAAGTTCCTCACTCCCTATCGCCGATCGGGCAAGCAAAATCCTTGTCCCTGCCCTAAGTTTTTCGGCGAGCAGGCGTCCAAGGGAAATACTGTCATACTGCTCTGGCATATAGTCGGCGCGGATTCCTTTTTTCAGGAGTGCATCGGCCGTTCCCTGTCCGATTACGGCAAATTTCATGTGTGCCGTGTCCCGGACATCCCTTCCGCTTTTTAAAAGCAGCGAAAAAAAACATTCCACCCCGTAAGGCGAGGTAAAAACAAGAACCTGATACATATTTAACCGGGCAAGTTCCGTTTCTACCAAAAGGCGCAAGGCTTTATCTTCCGCCGGAAGCGTTTCTATCGCAGGTACGGACCATACCTCTGCGCCCAATGCCCTTAACTCCTCCTGCAGCTCTTTCCCGCGTTCTAAAGGACGTGTCACCAGGATTTTTTCTCCGGCTAACGGCAGTTTTTCATACCAACTTAAGGTTTCATGCAGCCTGCAGACCTCTCCCACAATAATCACGGACGGGGGCTTAATCTTCTCCTTTTTTGCCTTTGCTGCCAGATCAGCAACCGTTGCCACAACCTTTTTCTGACCTGCCGTTGTTCCCTGCTGCAAGATGGCTGCCGGCATGTCCTTATCGATACCGGCAAGGCAAAGACCTTCCATAAGTTCTTCTAACGCATGTACCCCCATAAGAAAGACCAGGGTTCCCCCCGCCTGAACCAACGCCTTATAGGGAACCGGGCGGCTGTCTTTCCCGTCCTTACATTCCTTTCCATGTCCGGTAAAAATATGAACACCGGACACATAATCCCTGTGCGTCACCGGAATTCCCTGGTAGGCAGGAACAGCAAACGCAGAGGAAATCCCGGGGACAATCTCAAAAGCTATCCCTTCCTTTTCCAGTACTTCCGCCTCTTCTCCTCCCCGCCCAAATAAAAACGGGTCGCCGCCCTTCAGCCGCACCACCCTTTTTCCAAGCCTTGCCTCACGAACCAAAATCCCGTTAATTTCTTCCTGGGGAATACTGTGATGCCCGGTAACTTTACCGACATGGATAAGTTCCCGTCCGGGCGGAATCTGACTTAATACCTCCTCCCCCACCAGCCGATCATAGACGATACAATCGCAGTCTTCAAAAAGCCGCCGGGCCTTCACCGTTAAAAGATCCGCCGCCCCAGGCCCCGCTCCCACCAGCCAGACCTTTCCCGGACACTGTTTTTTCTGTTCTTTATGTTTAGTTCTGCGTTCTTCCATTACACCATCCTGTTTTCTTTTTCTCATCGCTTTTGGTTATTGTTTTAAATTCAACATCTCCTAAATACAATGCTACTCTTATCCGGCTATTTCCTTTAATGCCCTGGCAAGACGAACTCCCAGCGCTTCCGGTGCATCTGCCTTTCCAGTCATGCACAGTGTTTTTGCTGTTCCCAGACATTCCCGGGCATACAGGCCGCGTATGCTTATCTGTCGTTTGCCGGAATCTTCCTCAAAAACCTCCGCATACACCCCCACAGGCAGGGAACAGCCGCCGTTTAAATAGGACATAAATGCCCTCTCGGCCCGGGCGCAGATTTCGGCTTCCGGGTCAAAAAACCCCTGCAGAAAGCGGAAGTCTTCCCCTTCCCGGCCCTGGACGCATAAAATCCCCTGACCGGCAGCAGGAATCATCTCCTCCACAGAAAAATAGCGGCTGATGCGGTGTTCAAGTCCCAGACGTTTTAAGCCGGCGGCAGCCAGAACCAAGGCACCGTATTCCCCGGCATCCAGTTTCTCCAGCCGGGTTAAAACATTTCCCCGCACGGTCTTGATTCCGGCCCCAGGATAAAGTTTTCTTAACTGCGAAATCCTGCGGTTGCTGGAAGAACCTATGGGCAGATGTCCGTCGTATACGGACACACCGGGAGGAAGGACAAGAACATCCCGGGCATCCTCCCTCCGGGAATAACCAAGCACCGGAAGTTTGGGTGAAATCTCCATCGGCATATCTTTCAATGAATGTACGGACAAATCCGTATCGCCGTTTAACAGGGCAATATCAAGTTCCTTGACAAACATCCCCTTACTGCCGACTTCATCCAGCTTTTTATTCAGCACCTTATCCCCGGTTGTCACCACCTTGACCAGTTCTGCCTGACCGCCCTCCACATTTTTGCGGATATATTCTGCCACGGCCTCTGCCTGAACACAGGCAAGCTTACTTTTTCTTGTTCCGATTTTAATTACGTTCATAAGTTTCCTTTTCTATCCTGATTTGCCGAGTACTCGGCCTTTTATCTTCATTAGGGCGTATAACTCCATTAAGGCATATAAAGTGTTTTTTTCACAATGCCCCGCAGTTTTGCCGCTACGCTCACCGCTGCCAGACAGAGCGCAAAATCACCTCCCGCAGTCAGCAGAAAACAGTTAATAAAAAGAATCTGCCAGGTCACTTCCCGGGCAATAAAAAAGCGGCAGATGATAAAGAAATAAAGAATACCGATTCCATAGTACAGACAAAAACCTGCCATGGATATGCCAAAAAGCTTTAAAAATCCCGCAGGCTGCACACGCTCGCTTAACCAGGCCATAGCATAGGCGGCCGCAAAAAAACCCAGAAGATAGCCGAATGTCGGCCGGGCAATATAGGAAGGGCCTCCCCCGGAAGCAAACACCGGAACCCCCATAAGCCCCAAAAATAAATATACCGCAACGCTGGCACCGGCAAGCTTTTTATTCAGCAAAAGCCCCGCAAGCAGCACAAAAAACCACTGCAACGTAAAATGCATGGGCAGCGGCTGTGTGGGCAGTGTGATTTTCACCCAAGCCCCCGCCGTAATCAGTGCAGCAAATAATCCGCCCACCGTCAGTTCCCGGATGGATAATGCATTTTCTCTGATCATAAACACCTACCTTACCAGAATAATCGTATAGTAGCCCGCCGTTTCCGGCATTTCCTGCACGGATAAATATATGTGTTCATCCTCCAGTCCGCAGTTTTCAATCATCACCGCGTCCGTCCCCCGTTCCTCTAAAAGCTTCTTTACCTCCGGCAGCCGGGAAGCCGCTTTCATTAATACCTTCGTTCCCGGATAATCCAGAGCCTCTTCGATAGAATAGGAAGACGGAAGAATATGAAGCTGCTGTGCCCGGTCGGCAAGGCTTTCCCCCAGTTTTGCCGCCGCTGCACAGAAAGAAGGAACACCGTTAATCATCTCTGCCGGATACCCCTGTTCTCTGACCATGCGGTGGATATAAATATAGGTGGAGTAAATCGCAGGATCGCCCAGGGTAAGGTAAGCAACATCCTTTCCTTTACAAAGGCAGGCAACAATCTGTTCTGCCGCCCGTGCATAGTTTCTCTCCAATATTTCCCGGTTCCTGGTCATGGGGGTAGATAAATTTAAACATTCCTTTTCCTCAAGCCCTTTTACCATACCGCTGGCAATTTTATAGCTCAGCGCATAATCCCTGCCCTTGGCAGGAACGGCAATCACCGGACAGCGCTCAATCGTTTCTATGGCAAGGCAGGTCATCAGCTTTGGATTCCCCGGCCCTACGCCCACACCGTACAATGTTCCTCTCATCCCTTCATCCTTTCGCAATAAAGCGGATACCTGCACACCGCAGATATCCGCCAGTCCATTACAGGAAAGTATATCATATTTTTGTTCTGTGTCAATAGGTCCGCGGCTCTGGTTCGGTTTCGTTATTTAAAAAAAAGACAAGAAAATGCTATAAACAGGTTAAGTTATTCCCTGGATTTTTTCCGCTCTGTGCCCTATAATAAGCATAGTTAAGCAAAACAGCAAGTCCAGGAAGGTTGTGCAAGTAAATGCCTGTGGAATTTAAACATGAATTGATTATCCCCAATGAAGATCTTCCCTTTAAACTTTTTTTATTTGAGGGAAAGGACGGAAACTACAAACGAAGCAAACACTGGCATCGATCCGTGGAAATTTTTCTGGTGGTCAGCGGTCATCTGGAATTTCTGATGAACAATGTGCGTATTCCCTTACATGCGCCGGACTTTGTTATTGTCAATCCTAATGAGGTTCATTCCATTGACGCGCCAGAACCCAATATGACGATTGTCCTTCAGATTCCCATAAGCTGTCTTTCCGGCTATATCCGTGAAAATGACTATGTTGTATTTTCCAAGCAGTCCGACGAGAACAACTTAAAACTGGTACAGTTAATTTCCCGGATTTATAAAACCTACCAGGCAAAAGCCTTTGCTTATGAACTAAAGGTTCAGAGCCTGTTTTTAGAACTGCTCTATCTTCTGGTCACAGAATTTATGAATACAGAAAATGACCAGAAAATCATCCGGCAGAAACGCCATTTAGACAAGCTTTCGAATATTACAGCCTATATGAAGGCCAACTATAACCAGGAAATTACATTAGAGGATGTAGCCCGCCGCTTTGGTTTTTCCCCTACCTATCTTTCCCGGATATTTAAGCGTTATGCGGATGTCAGCTATAAAACCTATCTTTTAGACCTTCGGACGGAATACAGCCTTCGGGAAATGTTAAACACCGATCACAGCTTATCGTCCATTGCCGTCAATCATGGTTTTCCGGACAGCCGCGCCTTTGCCAAAGCTTTTTTTAAACGCTATGGATGCCTGCCCAGTGAATATCGGAAGAACTATCATTTTTCATAAAAATATAAAAGGATTATGAACAATGATCAACATAGAAAAACAATTTATAGAAAGACGAGGAAAGTGTATGAAGTATTTAATTGGTATTGATGTGGGTACATCCGCCACAAAAACCGTGTTGTTTGATGAACTTGGCACGGTGATTGCCTCTGCTTCCCGGGAATACCCGCTTTATCAGCCGCAAAACGGCTGGGCAGAACAAAACCCCGAAGACTGGAGGAATGCCGTCCTTGCCACAGTCAGCGAAGTGGTGGAAAAATCGGCAGCAGAAAAAGAAGATATCCTGGGAATCGGCATTTCCGGACAGATGCACGGTCTGGTTATGCTGGATGAAAAGGGAGAGGTTATCCGCCCTTCCATTATCTGGTGTGATCAGCGCACAGGCGCAGAGGTCGAGGAAATGCTTAACCTTATGCCCCGCGAGCGCTGGATTGCCATTACCGCCAATCCGCCCCTGACCGGATGGACCGCGGCAAAAATCCTCTGGGTGCGCAGACACGAACCCGAAAACTATGCCCGCTGCAAACACATCCTGCTTCCCAAAGACTATATCCGTTACATCCTGACCGGTGTCTTTGCCACCGAGGTATCCGATGCAAGCGGAATGCAGCTTTTAGACGTGCCGGGACGCTGCTGGTCGCAGGAGGTTCTGGATGCCCTTTCCATTGACCGGGATTTGCTGGGAACGGTGTACGAGTCCTGCCAGGTCACGGGCAGCCTTCTTCCGGAGATTGCGTCAAAAACCGGATTAAGTACGAAAACCATTGTTGTGGGCGGGGCCGGCGATAATGCTGCGGCTGCTGTGGGAACCGGGATTGTCCGGGACGGGACGGCGTTTACCACTATCGGTACTTCCGGGGTTGTCTTTGCCCACACCAGCAAAGTATCCATCGACCCGAAGGGCCGTGTACATACCTGCTGCTGTGCAGTTCCCGGCGCATGGCACATCATGGGTGTTACCCAGGGAGCGGGGCTTTCCCTGAAATGGTTTAAGGATGAGTTCTGCCAGGATTATCTTGCCCGTGCCGAAAAAGAAGGCTGTGATGTCTATGACCTGATTAATGCGGATGTTTCAGAGATTCCTGCCGGAAGTAACCGGCTGATCTACCTTCCCTACCTGATGGGTGAGCGCACACCGCATCTTGACCCGGACTGCCGCGGCGTATTCTTCGGTCTTTCCGCCATCCACACCAAAAAACATCTGCTCCGTGCCGTGATGGAAGGTGTTTCCTATTCGCTCTGCGACTGCAACGAGATTTTAAAGGAAATGGGCGTGGAAGTCACCCAGATGATGGCCTGCGGAGGCGGCGGTAAAAGCCCGGTATGGAGACAGATGCTGGCTACCCTCTATCACTGTCCGGTAAAAACGGTTAAGCAGGATGAAGGTCCGGCCCTGGGTGTCGCCATCCTTGCCGGTGTAGGATGCGGACTTTATCCGGACATAGAAACCGCCTGTGACCGTATTCTCAGCGAAAAGAGCCATACAGAACCTGCTAAAGAACTGATGGCCGTCTACGACGCCTATCATCAGCTCTACCAGAAGCTTTACCGAAGCCTGAAAGAAGACTATAAAGCTTTAGCTCTTTTGTAAATTTTGCAGCGTTCTGTCCAATAGCCGATAATTTATAGAAAACAACAATAAAAAAACAACAATAAACCAAGTGTTAAGAAAGGGGAATATTTATCATGAACAATATGCCTGAAGTTAAAATCGGTATCGTAGCCGTCAGCCGTGACTGCTTTCCGGAAAGCCTTTCCGTAAACCGGAGAAAAGCCCTGGTGCAGGCTTATCAAGAAAAGTATGACGCCAAAAATATCTATGAATGTCCGATCTGCATCGTGGAAAGCGAAATCCACATGGTGCAGGCGCTTGAAGACGTCAAAGCTGCAGGGTGCAATGCCCTGGTCGTTTACCTGGGAAACTTCGGTCCGGAGATTTCCGAAACCCTGCTGGCAAAGCATTTTGACGGGCCGTGTATGTTTATCGCCGCTGCCGAGGAAAGCGGAAACAATCTGATTCAGGGGCGTGGCGACGCCTACTGCGGTATGCTCAATGCCAGCTACAACTTAAAGCTGCGCAATATTAAAGCCTATATTCCGGAATATCCCGTAGGAACCGCAGAGGAATGTGCCGAGATGATTGAAGAATTCCTGCCGATTGCCCGCGCCGTTATCGGTCTTTCCTCGTTAAAGATTATCAGCTTCGGCCCAAGACCATTAAACTTCTTAGCCTGCAACGCACCCATTAAGCAGCTTTATAACCTTGGCGTGGAGATTGAAGAAAATTCGGAACTGGATTTATTTGAGGCATTTAATGCCCATGCCGGGGATGCGCGTATCCCGGAAGTGGTAAAGGATATGGAAGAAGAACTGGGCAAAGGAAATAAAAAGCCGGAAATCTTAGAAAAACTTGCACAGTACGAACTGACCCTTCTTGACTGGGCTGAAGCACACAAGGGCTACCGCAAATATGTGGCCATCGCCGGAAAATGCTGGCCTGCCTTCCAGACTCAGTTCGGCTTCGTTCCCTGCTATGTCAACAGCCGCTTAACCAGCCGCGGAATTCCGGTATCCTGTGAAGTGGATATCTACGGAGCATTGAGCGAATTTATCGGAACCTGTGTCAGCGAAGACGTTGTCACCCTTTTGGATATCAATAACTCCGTGCCTGCGGATCTCTATGAAGAAGATATTAAAAACGTGCATCCCTACACTCAGAGAGAAACCTTTATGGGCTTCCACTGCGGAAATACCAGCACGAAAAAGCTTTCCTTCTGCGAGATGAAATACCAGCTGATTATGGCGCGTTCCCTCCCGGAAGAAGTAACTCAGGGTACGTTAGAGGGCGATATCCTTCCCGGCGATATTACTTTCTTCCGTTTACAGAGCACGGCAGACAATATCCTGCGTGCCTACATCGCCCAGGGAGAAGTTCTTCCCGTAGCAACACGCTCCTTCGGTGCCATCGGTATCTTTGCGATTCCGGAGATGAATCGCTTCTACCGCCATGTCCTGATTGAAAAGAACTTCCCGCACCATGGGGCCGTTGCCTTTGGTCATTATGGGAAAGCAATCTATGAAGTATTCAAATATATCGGTGTAGATGTAGAAGAAATCGGCTTTAACCAGCCTAAGGGAATGCTTTATAAGACAGAAAATCCGTTTGCCTGATAAAAAATAAAATAAAACGATCACAGAAAAAGGAACTGCCTTCGGACAATTCCTTTTTCTTCTTCACAAAATCCTGCTTTCTTTTTTCTTTACTGTATTCCTTCTCTATGTATTCTTTTTTTATCTTTCTTATTTTCCCTGCCCGTAGTAGGCATTCGGCCCATGCTTGCGCATAAAATGTTTATCCAGCATACACTGCGGCGTATGGCAGTCCGTGTCCGGGCTTAGTAATTCGGTCATCATATTCATTTTGGCGACCTCTTCCATCACAACCGCATTGTAGACCGCCTGGGCAGCATTTTTTCCCCAGGCGAAAGGCCCGTGGTTCTTGCACAGCACCCCCGGAACATACACGGGATTTTTGCCCGTAAATACTTCGATAATGCTTTTTCCTGTATTTTTTTCATACCCTTCTTCAATTTCTTCCGGAGTAAGATTTCTGGCACAGGGGATTTCACCGTAAAAATAATCCGCATGGGTTGTTCCGTAGCAGGGAATTGCCCGTCCCGCCTGGGCCCAGGAAGTTGCATAAGGGGAATGGGTATGGACGATGCCGCCGATTTCCGAAAAAGCCTTATACAGTTCCAGATGCGTCGGTGTATCGGAAGAGGGGTTAAGTTCCCCCTCCACTCTCCTTCCCTCCAAATCCATAACCACCAGTATTTCGGGAGTCAGTTCCTCATATTCTACACCACTGGGCTTAATCACAAACAAACCCGAAGCCCGGTCAATTCCGCTTACATTTCCCCAGGTATAGGTTACCAGACCCCGCCGGGGAAGTTCCATATTTGCTTCCCACACCTGTTTTTTCAGTTCTTCTAACATGTTTTTACCTCACTTATGTTTAAGCGTTCGATTTGGCTAAACTTTTTGTGTTCTGCTAAATGTTTTTTTCTGCTATTGCAAAGCTTCAACAGCCGCTTTCTCCACAGACAGCCCGGCGCGGTAGCGTTCCATAAAAGCTTCAAAGCCTTCGCTGCCTTCTTTGCACGGTTCTTCGGTCAGACAGCCTTTTTTCCCGGCAAAAACTTCCCGCTCTAAATAATCAGCCAGGCTTTCACCGTCCTTTTTCCACAGACGATAAGCGCCTAAAAGCGCACAGCCCCAGGCACCGCCCTCTCCTGCGGTTTCCATTACGGTCACGGGCACGCCTGCGGCGTCAGCTAAAATCTTCTGTCCAACGCCTCTGGTTTTAAACAGCCCGCCATGACCCAAAAGCATATCCAGCTTCACCTGCTCTTCCTTAAACAGGATATCCAGCCCGGTCTTTAACGCCCCCAGGGAGGTGTAGAGATGGGTGCGCATAAAGTTTGCCAGGGACAATCGGCTGTCCGGATGGCGCACAAACAGCGGCCGCCCTTCCTCCAGTCCTGTAATATGTTCTCCTGAAAAATAATTGTAAGCCAGCAGCCCTCCGCAGTCGGCTTCGCCTTCCAGGGCTTTTTTATAGAGTACCTCAAACAGTCGATCTGCGGAAATATCCATTCCCATGGCACGGGCAAATTCTCCAAACAGTCCCACCCATGCATTCAAATCCGAAGTACAGTTGTTGCAGTGCACCATACCCACCAGATCTCCGGAAGGTGTGGTGACCAGATCGATTTCCGGATGCACTTTTTTCAGTTCATGTTCCAGAACCACCATGGCAAAGACACTGGTTCCGGCCGATACATTTCCCGTGCGGACACGAACGCTGTTGGTCGCCGTCATCCCGGTTCCTGCATCACCCTCCGGCGGACAAAGAGGAATTTTTGCCTGCAGTGTCCCGCTTGGGTCTAAAAGCCTTGCTCCTTCCTCGGTCAGTTCCCCGGCATCTTCCCCTGCGGTTAGCGCTTTGGGGAGAATATCACGCAGTTTCCACGGATAAGCTTTTTCGGCAATCAGTGCATCAAATTTTTCTACCATAGACTGGTCAAAATCGTGGGTGTGCATATCCGCCGGGAACATTCCGGCCACATCTCCGATGCCCAGAACCTTCTTTCCGGTCAGCTTCCAGTGAACATAGCCTTCCAGAGTAATCATATAGTCAATCTGCGGCACATGCTCCTCTTCCTTTAAAATTGCCTGATACAGATGGGCAATGCTCCAGCGCTGGGGAATCGGATACCGAAACAACTCCGTCAGCTTCCGGGAAGCCTCCCCAGTCATCGTATTTCTCCATGTGCGAAACGGTACCAGAAGCTTCCCGCCGCGGTCAAAGACCATGTAACCATGCATCATGGCGCTGATTCCGATTGCCCCGGGTTTTTCCAGGATTTCACCGTATTTATCTTTTACATCCGCAGACAACTTCCGGTAAGCATCCTGAAGCCCTCCCCAGATATCTTCTAAGGTATAAGTCCACACCCCATCCTCCAGCCGGTTTTCCCAGTCATGGTTTCCCGCGGCAATGGGGGAATGATCCGCACCAATCAAAACTGCCTTAATCCGGGTGGAACCCAGTTCAATTCCCAGTACAGTTCTGCCTTCACGAATCCACTGCCTGATTATTTCCTGCTTTGCTCCCATCTTTTTCCTCCATCTTTTCTTTATCATGAAGACCTGTCAGCGCCAAACCTACCTACGATTCGGCGCTTTTTACAGAAATTTAGCGGAATGCTGCCTTATTCCAGCGAAGTTCATTTTTCAGACCGCGGATCGTTGTATCCTGGTCAATATATACTGCTTCAATGCCCATAGCCTCTGCCCAGTCGCCCATCTGCTCGGCGCTTAAATCATAGGAGAATGCCGTGTGGTGTGCTCCTCCGGCTAAGATCCAGCTCTCTGCGCCGACGGTTAAGTTTGGCTGCGGTGTCCAGAAGGCTGTAGCCACCGGAAGCTTGGGCATGGGTTTTTCCACCTTCTTACAGTCCACGGTATTAATAATCAGCCTGAACCTCGTCCCCAGATCGATCAGCGATGTGGCAACAGCCGGTCCTGTCTTGGAGGTGAATACCAGCCTCGCCGGGTCTTCGCGATCGCCCATGGACAGCGGGCATACCTTAATCCCAATCGGGCCTTCGGCAATCGTCGGACAAACCTCCAGCATGTGCGCCTGTAAGATACCTTCCTTGCCGGGAACCAGATTGTATGTATAATCTTCCATAAAGGAGGTTCCCTTGGCATCCTTCATCCCCTGGGTCATCACCTTCATCAAGCGAACCATCGCTGCCGTCTTCCAGTCACCCTCTGCGCCAAATCCATAGCCCTTTTCCATAAGACGCTGAATCGCCAGTCCGGGAAGCTGCTTTAATGCTCCCAAATCACCAAAATGCGTAACAATCGCCTGATAATCCTTCTCCTTTAAAAACCGCTCAAAACCAATTTCAATCCCTGCCTGAACAGCGACATGGCGGCGGAACTCTTTCTCGTCCCTTCCCTCGGCAAGAATTTCGTATTTATCGTAATACTCTTCGACCAAAGTGTTCATTTCCCCTTCGGCAACATCCTTCACATAATCGGCAATCTCATTAACCGGATAGGCATCAACCTCCCAGCCAAATTTAATCTGGGCTTCCACCTTATCGCCCTCGGTTACGGCAACATTGCGCATATTGTCGGCCACACGGACAACACGAATATGGCTGCTTTCCATAATACCCACGGCGGTCCGCATCCATCCGGCAATGCGCTCCTGTACGTTTTTATCACTCCAGTGTCCCATAATCACCTTGCGCGGGATTTCCATCCTTGTCACCATGTGGCCGTATTCCCGATCACCGTGTGCGGACTGGTTCTCGTTCATAAAGTCCATATCGATCGTGTCGTAGGGAATCTCCTGGTTAAACTGGGTGTGGAAATGCAGCAGAGGTTTGCGAAACTCTTTAAGCCCTAAAATCCAGGACTTTGCCGGAGAAAATGTGTGCATCCAGGTAATAACTCCGGCGCAGTTTTCATCGCTGTTTGCCTCGTTAAACAAACGGCGGATGGAAGTATTGTCAATCAGGGTCGGCTTCCATACCAGGCTGTAGGGCAGAAGACCCGACTGATTTAATGCATCTGCAATCTTTCGGGAATGTTCGGCTACCTTGGCCAGGCATTCATCACCGTATAAATCCTGGGAACCTGCGGCAAACCAAAACTGATATTGTCTTTCTTTCATGATGTTGTAATCTCCTTTTCCTTTATTCGGTTGTTCACCTGTATTTACGGTAAACCTTCATTTGCGATAAGCCTTGATTATTTCTTGCGGGCCAGAATTACACTCTGGATAATTAAGAATACGCACAGCATGGCAGCCACCGTAATTCCCGTCCACCACGCCTGATCCAGGCCAATCGAGGATACGATGTTCTGGATGGTGCTTAACGATAAAACCCCGACAAAGGTGCCGAAGATATTGCCCACACCGCCGGTTAACAGCGTTCCGCCGATAATCGACGAAGCGATGGCGTTCATCTCCATCCCGCTTGCATGGGAGGCTGAACCGGAGCCTACATGCAAAAAATACACATAACCGCCGATACCGGCTAAAAGTCCGCACAGAAGATGGGATAAAAACCTCGTCTGCTTAACGTTAATCCCCAGCATCAGAGCACTCTGACGGTTTCCTCCCACGGCGTAAAAGCTTCGTCCCAGTTTGGTATAGCGAAGGACGAAAAAAAGAATCAGGACAATCAGCAGGGCAACGACCACACCGATTTCCACATAGGCGTTTACATACTTGCCCAGCTTATTTACCATACCAAGTCCCGGGACATTAATCCGGGTTCCTTTTAAGGCGACAAAGCCTTCATTGGCTACGTTAAAGGGAGCCGTATGAACGATGGTGGTCATACCGCGGGCAAAGAACATTCCCGCCAGCGATACGATAAAGGGCTGGATATCCAGATAGGCAACCAGATAACCCTGAACCGCACCGAACAAAAGCCCGATCCCTAAGGCAAGCAGCAGGGAGGTAAACACATTTCCGCCCTGGTAGTCCAGGTAAACCGCACAGCTCATGCTGACTAAGGCAACCACGCCGCCCACGGAGATATCGATTCCGCCGGTAATCATAACAATACTCATCCCGCAGGAAGTAATAATCAGTGCCGCATTGGCGTTTAAAATATTAAAAAAAGTCTGCGGCTTTAAAAAGCCTTTCTTTAAAAAGAGCATTGCGCCCAGATACATAACCACGAACACAACCACCGTAATCATCAGCAGGAGGTTCGTATCGGTCATTTTGATTTTTTTCCCTTTTGCCATATCAGCCGACCCCCTTTTGCTTTTTCATCACTTTAAGCAGCTTATCCTTTACCGTCGGTGCACTGAATACTACCAGAAGAATAACCACAATGGCCTTGTACGCCGGAAGTGCATCCGAAGACACATTGAATTTATACAGCGTTGTCGTTAAAAACTGAATAACATAGGCACCGACAATGGATGCCATAATATTAAACTTTCCGCCGCTTAACACGTTTCCGCCCAGGGCAACGGCGAGGATGGCGTCCATCTCGATATCCTTGGCGATAACCGAGTAGTTGATGGTGGACAAACGGCTGGTTTTAATTAAGCCGACCACTGCCACGCAAAGCCCCAAAAGAACGAAGCTCAGCCACTTGATAAAGGTCGGGTTTAAACCGTTTAATCGCGAAGAACTTGCATTAATTCCCACGGCCTGAGTGTAAAGGCCAAGGGTTGTAAACTTTAAGACCAGCATGGTAATGATAATACAAAGCACAGCCAGGAAAAACGGCGTGGGAATCGGGATTCCCGGGATAAAACCGCCAAAGTAGGTAAAGGTCGGCTCGGTGATAATCGGCAGTTCGTTATTATTAATCCATGCGGCAATCGAACGCCCCGCAGTGTATAAAATCAGGGTTGCTACCATGGGCTGGATATTAAAGACAGCCACCAAGACACCGTTAAAGGCACCAAACAGCATGGCTACAGCACATGCCGCTAAAAAGCCCACGATAATCGGTGCCTGAAGTGATCCGTCGCCGCCAAGTCCGACCAGTACGCGGAGGATAACGGAACCTGCGATCGCCACTGCCGCCCCCACACTGATATCCTGTCCGCCGGAAGCCGCGGTGACTAAGGTCATGCCAATCGCAAGGATCGCTACCTCGGAGCCGTAGTCGAGAATCGTCATCAGATAGCCCGTCAGTACCGGGTCGCCCGTGCTGTTATGTCCCAGGGTAATCTTAAAAAACGAAGGGTCAAGAATGAGGTTAAACAGCGCTAACAGGACTAACGCCGCAATAGGAATAAAAATCTGTCTGGATGCAAACAGGCTGTTTTTCTTTGTCATTACATTTCACCTCCTGCAATGGTTTCCATGACCTTGGCCTGCGTCAGATCCGTGCCGGAAAGTTCGCCAACCACCTTGCGGTCACGCATCACGACCAGACGTGAACAGGTTCTAAGCATTTCGTCGGTTTCCGAAGAGATAAAGGTCACACTCATTCCCTCTGAAGCCAGTTTCAGTACAAGTTTCTGAATTTCAATTTTCGTTCCGATATCAATTCCCCGGGTAGGTTCATCCAGGATAAGGTATTCCGGGTGCGTTAAAAGCCACCGCCCCAAGATAACCTTCTGCTGGTTTCCGCCGGAAAGCGATTTAATCGGCGTATCCGCGGAAGCGGTTTTTACCTCCAGAAGTTTGATATACTCATCGGCAAACTTATTCGCCTCGGCCTTGGAAAACGGCTTAAAGAAGCCACGAAGCACCTGAGCCGCCAGGATGATATTATCACGCACCGAGAGATCGCCCACGATGCCGTCAATTTTCCGATCCTCCGGGAGGTAGGCAATGCCGTTTTTCATCGCGTCTAACGGTTTGGTCAGCTTAACTTCCCTGCCCTTCATCTTCACCCTGCCGCCGATCACCTTATCGGCACAGAAGATGGCACGCACACACTCGCTCCGCCCCGAACCCAAAAGTCCGGTAAACCCGTTGACCTCGCCTTTCTTAATATGGAAGTCAAAAGGCTTGATTCCCGCATCGCTCTGTAAGCCCTCCGCTTCAAAAACAACTTCATCATCGCCGTGATAAACCTGGTTTTCGTCCTTGATCTCTTCCATGTCATCAAGTTCCTTGCCCAGCATCTTTGCCACCAGTTTGACCCGGGGAAGATCTTCAATCACGTACTCGCCCACCAGCTGTCCGTCGCGGAGAACCGTAATCTTGTCACACACCTCGTAGACCTGATCCAAAAAGTGGGTAACAAAGATAATCCCCACGCCCCGGCTGCGCAGATCGCGCATCAGGCCAAAAAGCTTTTCCACCTCAGACTCATCCAAAGAGGAAGTCGGCTCATCTAAAATCAGCACCTTACAGTCCATATCCACGGCACGGGCAATGGCTACCATCTGCTGGATGGCGATGGAACAGTCCGAAAGCTGCTGTGCTGCCTTTGCCGGAATCCCTAAGTTTTCCAAAATCTTATCGGCTGCCGCATTCATCTTTTTCCAGTTCGTCAAAACATCCTTGCCCCGCCCGATGTACATATTTTCTGCTACGGTCAGGTTCGGGCAGAGGGTAATTTCCTGATACACCGTACTGATGCCCAGGTTCTGAGCATCCTGCGGAGATTTAATCACAGCGGCTTTTTCTAAGCCCTCTAAAAAGATTTCTCCCCCGTCCTTTTCATAGACACCGGTCAGCACCTTAATCAGTGTGGATTTTCCGGCTCCGTTCTCCCCCATCAGTGCGTGAATTTCCCCTTTGCACAGAGTAAAATCCACCCCCTGCAGGGCCTTGACTCCCGGGAAGGTTTTTACAATACCCTTCATCTCTAATACAGCATTCTTTTTCACCCGAAATGTCACCCCTTTCCATTTTCTTTTTCCGTCTTTTTTTCACGGCTTTTTCTTCACAACTTTTTCTTTATGGCTTAACTTACCACGGTCTGAAGTTTCCAGGAAACAGGCGCAGACGTAGACATCCTTTGCATATGTCACGCTGCGCCTGTGTTCATGCTGGTTTAGATACCGTAAGTATTTACATCATCTTCGGTAATTTCTTCTGCGTCAAAGCCCTTCTCATCCATGATAATGGTCTTTTCGGTAATTTCTTCACCGTTCATCACCTGTTTAATAATCTTGTCAATATAGGAAGCCTGGAACGGATTGCACTGTCCGTCATAGTTCCAGTTTCCGGCAAGCAGTTCCTGTAATGCCCACTTATTGCAGTCAAAGCCCATAACAATAACGTCCTTGCCTACGCCGTGGGAGATATTGGCTTTATCCAGAGCGGCTACTGCGCCTTTGGCCATATCGTCGTTTTCTGCGTAAATAACATTAAATTCTGTACCGGAGTCAATAACGGACTGTACGATCTGCTGTGCCTTTTCGGAGTTCCACTCTGCGGTCTGCTGGGTTACCAAGGTCCAGGAATCTTCAGCGGCTACCTTTGCATCCAATGCACCGGTACGTCCCTGCTGTGCGGCAGAGCCCATTACGCCCTGGATATGGATAATGTTATAGCTGTCAAGACCCTGTCCAGCCAGCCAGTTCACTGCGGTTTCGCCTTCTTTTGCCATATCGGATACGATGGAAGCCAGGTAGAGATCCTCGCTTGCGTCGATGGTACGGTCAAACAGAATAACACCGATTCCGGCGTCATTGGCATCCTGCAGTACGCTGTCCCAGCCGGAGGTATCCGCTGCGGATAAGAGAAGGAAGTCTACTTCATCCTGGATAAATTTCTGCGCCGCGGTAATCTGCTCGTCATTCTTTAAGCTGTAGGCAAAGGATGCATCATAGCCGTTTTCTTTAGTAAACATCTTTTTTAAGTCGGCGTCGTTCGCTGTACGATAACCGGACTCATTCGGATCATTATTGATAATGCCAACCTTAATCAGTTCGCCGTCGGCTGCAGGAGCCGGGGCATCTGTTTCTGCCTGAGCTTCGGTTTCGGCCTCTGCCTCGGTTTCTTTTGGTGCTTCGGTTTCGGCCTGGGCTGCTGTAGTTGCTGGTGCTGCCGTGGTTGCTGCGGTCTGGCTGGAACTGCCGCATCCTGCAAGGCTTGCTGCGGTCATTGCTGCGGTCAACATTAATGCTACGGTTCTTTTTTTCATGTTCTTACCTCCACGTTTTTATTTATTTTTGTTTTTTGAAACTCTGGGGTACTTCCTCCCTGTGCCTGTAGTTTAGCAAAACCAGCCTGTGCAAATCAATTTTAAACTCTCCGAAAAACGGCAGTTTGGCAGTTGTTTACAATACAACTTTGGCATGTTATAATCAATAAAGAGTACAACTTTTTGCAAATGGGGATTTTTTTCCTGAAAGGTAGAATATTTTACGATTTTAGCAGAAAAAAGACAAAAAATCACATCCGACAGCATTTGTGCAATTTGACAGATTTTTGTTTTTATGAGGATTTTTTATGGATGTTTTTATGAAAATCTATGGATTGTCTTTTTTCTTCTTCTGTTTTTTCACCAAAAAAGGGGGGATTTTTTATGCTGAAATACGAATGGCTGCTTCGGCGTCTGGAAGCCTTAATCCAGAAAAATATCCGTGAGGGAATCAACCGCCTGCCCTCGGAAACCGAACTCTGCACCCGCTATAAACTCAGCCGCCAGACCGTGCGCACAGCGCTGAATATCCTGGAAAACGAGGGCTATATCGTAAAAAGGCACGGAAGCGGTTCGTATATTACCGGCTATCTTGGCAAGTCCAGAGGAAATGAAATCGGTGTGCTTATCTTAGATGAACAGGAATACATCTATCCGGGCATTATCCATGATATACGCAAGACCCTTGCAAAAGACGGATTTTCCTGCACCGTTTTTTCGACCCAGAACAGTGTCAGCCAGGAGCGGGCCATCCTCTTAGAACTGCTGTCGAAACCGCCGCGGGGACTGATTGTCGAGGGCTGCAAAACGGCGCTTCCCAACCCCAACATCGACCTCTACCGCAAGCTGATGAAAAAAGGCTGCGAACTGGTCTTTTTATTTAACTACTACCCCGCGCTGCCGGACTGTCTTTTTATCAAAGACGATAACTATTCCGGAAGCGCCCTTCTGGTTCGCCACTTAGCCTCGCAGGGGCACACTCTAATCGGCGGTATCTTTAAATCCGATGATATGCAGGGGATTGAACGCTATCAGGGCTTTGCGGAAACCCTTCGCGATCTGGATCTTCCTATAACCGATAAACATATCTTCTGGTATAACTCCCGCAACTTGGACAAGCTGCTGACCCAAAAAGACACCCGTTTCCTGGTCGAGATCGTGCAGGATACTTTAGCGGCCTGTACGGCAGTTGTCTGCTATAATGATATTATTGCCTATCATCTGATTAATGTCCTTCTGGCTTTGGACTACCGGCTCCCGGAGGATATGGCAGTGACAGCATTTGACAACACCTATTTCAGCAATTCCGATATCTTAACCATTACAACCCTTTCCCACCATCCGCATGAGATGGGAACCCATGCCGCTGAAGCTATGCTGCATAAACTAAAAGGGCTTCCGGTACACAGTCTGGAAGCCCGATGGAACTTAAATCAAAAAGAAAGCACAGAAAAAAATAACCAGACGTAGAACACCGCTTAAGAATTCCTGTCCCCGACAGTATCCGAAACAGCCTACTTACGCTCTGCCCGGTACTCCCTGGGATTGCATCCCTGAAGCTTTCGGAAAACAAAACTGAAATAATGCGAATCCCGGTAGCCCACCTCCCTGGCAATCTCCCCGGAGGGTTTATCCGTCTGCCGAAGAAGTTTTTTCGCTTTTTCAATGCGTTTTTCCGTCACATATTCAATAAAGGTCTTCTGCATATTCTGGCTGAAAACCGTGCTGAGATAATTCGGACTCATCCCGGTCTGTTCGGCCACCAGACTTAAGGACAGGGACTCCTGGTCGAAATGTTCATCAATATAATCCAGAGCTTTTTTAAACAGCTTATTTCCCTGGTAATTATTAATTTGATCGCGGATACGCATAGCTGTCTGCAGCATGGAGATAAAATATTCATACAGTTCCTCTTCATTGTCATGCACCATCTGCGCACGCTGCTTTATCTCTTCGAGATAGCCGTCCTGTTCCGCGCCGAACGACTCCAAAAAAGTGACAACGGCAACACGGATATTAAAAAAGACATAGCCGCGAAACATTAAGGACTTGAGTGCATGGCGGATGTTGGCAAAGTAGGACTCGGCAAAATCATGGATTTCATTTTCATTGCCCCTAAAGAGAAAGTCCCGAATGATCTCCGGGTCCATCTGCAGAAAATCCACATTGTCCATTCCTTTTTCTTCCTGGACGGACAGGTATTCGGACAGCGTTTTTTCCGTAAGAATATGGGTGCCCGGCATAACAAACCGATAGGCAAAGTAATGGCTTGCCTGCAGGTAGCACTGCGGAAGCATACTGAGCCGCTCCACAACTTCTCCCACGGCAACATACCAGCTTATCCGGCTTTCTTCCGGAATGCAGACTCTGCGTATATGGTCTAAGCCGTTTTCCGCCAGTTTTTCCATCTGCGCTTCTTCGGATTTAATTAAAACGCCGTAGCTGTTGACATTTAAACGAAATAAAATATACTGCGGATGCCGGAGAAAATAGTGGAAGATCTCATCCTGCCTGCGCAGAAAAAAGTTCTGGTCGGTTCCGGATGTCTGGTTTTCTTTCTCGTAAAAGGAAAACAGTAAAAGGTTGTAGCACGGCGCATCAATCTGCAAAGACAGTTTTGCCGCTTCCTCGTAGATTTCCTTAACGGACAGCTTTCCGTCCAGAATCTTTTCAAAAAACCGGCGCAGAGAAAACTGTTCAAATTCCTGCATCTCATCCTGAAACCGGGTCTGATAATCTTTTTGTTCCATATCCTGTTCAATTTTTTCCTTGATCTCCAGCAGGACATTTCTAAGGGCCGCGCGGGTAATCGGCTTTAAAAGATATTGATCCACCCCGGCCACAATCGCCCGGCGGGCATATTCAAAATCGTCGTAGCCGCTGATAATAATGATTTTTGTCCTCGGAAATTCCTCCTTAACCATCTCGCTTAAAGACAGTCCGTCCATAAAAGGCATCTTAATATCCGTAATCAGCACATCGGGCTTGAGTTTGCGGATCATGGGAAGAGCCATCTCCCCGTCGCTGGCTTCCCCAATAAAGCGGTAGCCGTACTGCTCCCAGGGGATATTATCCCGCAGCCCCTCTCTTATCACACGCTCATCTTCAACCAAAAATACTTTTAACATAGTCTTCCTCTTTCTCTATTGCTTTTTTGTTCTGTGCTTCCTCTATGCTTTTTACACTTCTATTCCCCGCTTTCCTTCAGCAGATGTGCACTTACATTTTCCCGGGTAAACACTCTTTCCGGGACAAAGTAAAGCTTTGCCACGGCCTCCCCGCTTTCCATCTTTTTAATCACTTTTTCCACATATTCTCCCTGGTTGGGATTACACTCCACATCTGCGGCTATCAGCCCTTCTTCCACCAGTTTCAGCGCATTTTTTACCGCATCAAAAGAAATAATAATGATCCCGTCTTCTCCGCCGATGGGAATTTTCTCTTTTTGCAGCGCTTCGATAGCGCCAAAGGTCATATCATCGTTCTGAGAAATCAGCACGTCAATCGTTTTATAGCGCTTAAGCAGGCGCTCCATCTCCTCTTCCCCCTTGGCCGTGGTAAACTGTGCATCTGACGCTTCCAGAATATTCCAGTTTTTATGCGTTTCGGCCACAGAAGCAAATCCCTGCGTCCGCCCAAGGGTTGAGGTTGCGCCCTTCGTTCCCTGAAGTATAGCAATATGAACCGTGTCCTTTGTATTTTTTCGCTGCGAAAGACACTCTTCCAACGCTTCCCCGGCCATCCTTCCCTCATGAATAAAATCCGAACCAATCCAGGTCACATATAAAGAATCATCCTGCACCTTAACCTTTCGATCAATTAAAATCACCGGAATATTCGCCTCCTTTGCCTCCTGGAGCACGGTATCCCACCCGGTTTCGGTGATGGGAGAAAAGACAATGTAATCCACGCGCTGGGAAATAAAGCTGCGGATCGCCTTGATCTGGTTTTCCTGTTTCTGCCTTGCGTTTTTAAAAATCAAAAAGTATCCGTTTTCCTTGGTAAACACCTTCTGAATGGATGCCGTATTTGCCGTGCGCCACACAGATTCACTTCCTACCTGGGACACCCCTACCACAATCAGGTTTTTATCCATCGGCGTTATCGCATCCCCTTCACTGCTCTCAAAAGAAACTTTCCTGCATCCAAAGAGCAGATACGGAATAAGAAAAAATACCAAAACCGTCAAAAAACACCGTATCCTGTTTCCTGTCCAATCCTTCATCCTTCTTCCGGCTCCTCTCTCCTGGTTATCGCAGGGATGGTTAGTTCCACCCTGGTTCCCTTTCCCTCCTCCGACCAGATCTTCATTCCGTAATCCGGGCCGAAACGCATATGTATCCGCTCATTGACATTGGCAAGCCCAAAACCACGGCTGGTTTCACTGCACGGGCGTTCGATTTCTTTCTGCAGATGCTCCAGACTCTCCCTATTCATCCCCACCCCGTTATCACAGACTTCCAGATACAGATTTTCTCCCTCTTTCTTTCCGGTGATATAAATAAAGCCCCGGGCACGTTTATACTTGATTCCATGATAGAGGGCATTTTCCACCAGAGGCTGCAGGGTCAGCTTTAAAATCTGGTAATCATACAGGGAAGGATCGATACGGATTTCATAGTCTAAGATATCCCGGTAGCGCACCTCCTGAATTTCTAAATAACTGCGAATATGCTGCCGTTCTTCCCGAAGAGAAATAAACTCCCTGCCCCGGCTCAGCACCAGGCGGAAAAAGTCCGAGAGCGCAACCACCATCTCCACCGCTTCCTCCTCCTTATTTCCCTCAATCAGCCAGACAATGGTATCTAAGGTATTATATAAAAAATGCGGGTTAATCTGCTCCTGCAAAAGCCGGAGATCCAGCCAGCGCATCCGCTGTTCATCCTCCTTGGTTTTTGTAATCAGGGTCTGTATCTTTTCCGCCATATCATTAAAACTGTGCGCCAGCGTTTCGATTTCATCGTTGGAATTAACCTCGGCATGGGCATCAAAATCTCCTTTGGCAATTTTCTGTGTGGCATCATACAAGACCTTAATCGGGCGGAGAATTCCCGAAGTAACAAAAAAAGTTACCGCAATAACCGCCGCAGCCAAAAGCGCGGCAAGAACACCGCAGATAATAATAAAGCTTTGTATCCGGCGGTGCAGATTTTCATTAACCTCCTCCATACTCCGGGTCTGGTAATAAATATAGTACTGGATATTTTCCTGAATCAGTTCGGTGAGGATGTAAATATTATTATCCAGTTTTTCGATATTTTCATCATAGCGTCCGCCGATGCGGATATTTTCCAGGACATCATCGACACGTTTTTCCAGAGTATCAATATTCCGGTTTAAGTTTTCCAGCCAAACCCGGCTTTCCGGTTCCGTCGTCACTGCAATCAGCCTGGTAAAATCATCTCGAAGATCGCCAATCAGCAAATAGGGGTCTTTTAAGGTTTCATCCTCATGAATATCCTCATAAGCAATATAACCCACCACCAGCTTATAGAGGCTTTCATCGACTTCTTCTTTAAAATTCAGATTGTAGTTATTGGCAATGGTCATGCTGCTGACAATCTGGTCATAGGTGCGGCTGTAATTTGTCATGGAAAGCAGCAAAATAACGGCAAGGATGAGGAAGGGCAGCGCTGCTCCGGCCGCCAGCATCAGAATTTTATTTTTAATCGAAAACCGGACAACGGACTCCTGCACGTCCTCTTTTCGGAAAATGGGCTTTTTCATCAGCAACTCCTATTTGACAGATAGTAAAAATATCTTTATAATACTCCTATAAGCAAAAAAAAACAACCAAAAACAGAAAATTTTCTGAAAACGATGAGGTGAATCCATGGAAAAAGCAAAAGTGTATTTTACAAAAGAAATTACGCCGGAGGCTGTAATTAAGATGTACAAGGCACTGGGAAAGGAACTGCCGGGAAAGGTAGCCGTTAAAGTTCATTCCGGCGAAAAGGGAAATCAAAACTATCTTCGTCCGGAATTTATGCGGCCCATGGTCGAAGCCGTAAACGGAACGATTGTGGAATGCAACACCGCCTACGACGGTGCCAGAAATTCCACAAAAAAGCACAGACAGCTGATGGAAGAACACGGGTGGAGCAAGTACTTTAAGGTCGATCTGATGGATGCCGAAAAGCCGGATCTCATCCTCCCGGTTTCGGGCGGAAAAGTGCTGAAAGAAAATGCTGTTGGCAAAACGATGGCAAACTACGATTCCCTGCTTGTGCTGTCGCATTTTAAGGGGCATCCTATGGGCGGCTACGGCGGCGCGTTAAAGCAGCTTGCCATCGGCTGTGCTTCGAGCGAAGGAAAATCCCTGATTCACTCCGGCGGCTTTACCGACGACCAGACAATCGTGTGGGATCATGTCCCGGCGCAGGAAGTCTTCTGTGAAGCCATGGCAGACGCCGCAGGAAGCGTTATGGAGTTCTTTAAAGGCAACACCGCCTTTGTCAGCATGGTCTGCAACCTGTCCGTAGACTGCGACTGCTGCGCCGTAGCCGAAGATCCCTGCATGAAGGATATCGGCATCCTCTCCTCCCTCGACCCGGTAGCCTTAGACCAGGCATGTATTGACTTAATTTACCAGTCCAAAGATCCGGGACGCAACCACTTTATTGAACGTGTGGAAACCCGCCACGGCATCCACACCATTGAAGCTGCGGCAGAACTGGGGTACGGCGTGCGGGAGTATGAATTGATTTGTGTTGATTAATATTTTGCTATCATAAAAGCCCCTGTCTTAGCATAGGACAGAGGCTTTCTTTGTTCTTATACTCCAAAATACTCCTTTACAATCCCGTCAAGCTGTGCCCTAATCACCCGAAAATCCGCAGATAAATCCAGTGTTTTTGCGCCAATCTTATTCCCGTCGATGGTAAAAGCACAGTCCGGGGTAATGGCCTCATCGGTTTTGGCATAGAGCAGCAGCCCGGCCACCTTACCGCTGTGTTTCTTATCCTGGTTCTTTACATAGGCAAAAATCTGGTACAGATTTGCGGAATGCAAGGTCTGCTTATCAAAATAGTTCTGCAAGGTTTTCCCATAATATTTCGCGTCGATAATCAGGATTTTTTCTCCCAGACGCAGAAAAATATCCGACTGCATCGCCGGAAGAAAGGAAAGGGCCGCCGGGTCGTGCTTTCCGGTTAAGTTCCAGGTAATACGGGCGGATTTTATCTCGCTTAGATAGCCATGGTGCTGTCGGTAATATTCCAAAATAAACCGCTCATACAGCCTTGCCATGTGCTCATCGGAAAACGCCGCCATCTTATAATTTCCGTCCTCCGTCGTCTGCAGCATCCCTTCCAGAACAAAAAAGCAGAGGTTTAAAAGCATCTCATAGTTTTTATTCCCTTTCCGATAATACAGCCGCTTCCAGGGAATGACTAAAGGATTTAAAAGGCTGACCCCGTCAAAAAACAGCCCCAGCTTCTGCAATGCCTTTTTTTGCCGGCTGTCCACCCCGGGATCACGAAGCAGATAATATATGGTTGTCTTTAAGATCTGATTGTAGATGTTATCTTCCGTCAGTTCATCAAAAACACAGGCCAGCTTTTGCTTTCTCTGCACCCGATGCTTAAAGGTCTTCGGCAAATCCAGCTTTCCCCGCATTACCGTAAGATCCTCCCTTTGCTCATGATACTCCCGGTAAAGCCCCTGCTTTATCTGCCGGGCAATTCCCTTAGCAAGAATGGCGGCAAATAAATCCTGCACCTGTTTAAACTCTTCCGCCGCCACTTCCTCAATATCCGTCTGTTTCAATACCTGAAAGGCATAGGAAAGCATATAATAAATATTTTTGATATAAATCCCCTGTCTATTCGTCATCAAACACCCCGCGCAGTTTCTTTTCCCAGTTTTTTAATTTTTCCGGCTCGTCAAACCAGTATTCCGCCAGGGTCGGAAGGAGATCAAAGGCAACCACGGCACGCATCCAGTCCTCGGTGCACTCCCCTGCCTTTCTCCCGCAGAAATAGCTGTGACCGATGCAAAAACCCCGGCCCAGAGAGTTATCCCGGGAAATTTCTTTATTCAATGCCTTTACCTGATCAATTAAAGCATCAAAGGTTTCATTGGCAAATCCTTTCTGATACTGCAAAAAACCATCCGAGGTAAATCCCGGTTCCAGTTCAAAAAAGCCAAACCGCCTGCGCAGGGCATAGTCAATCATGGCAAGACTGCGGTCGGCCGTGTTCATCATACCGATAATGTAGAGATTCTCCGGGACAAAAAAGGGCTGTCCGCTGTAGGCTAACGTCATCTTGCTCCCCCGGTAATCCTTTTCCATAAGCATCAGAAGTTCTCCGAAAATCTTACTTAAATTTCCCCGGTTAATTTCATCGATAAGGAAGAAATACGGCTTGTCCGGATAAGCTGCTGCCTTTTGACAGAAACGGTAAAAAATCCCCTCCGTCAGCTTAAATTCCGCCCCGTCAGGCCGATAGCCCATAACAAAATCCTCGTAGGAATAGTTTTGATGAAACTGCACCATCTCCACCCGGTCGTCGTCCTGCTCTCCCATCATCACATAGGCAAGTTTTTTTGCAGTAAAGGTCTTCCCTACCCCCGGCGCTCCCTGGAGGATGATATTCTTTTTATTCCAGAGAAGGGCTTCTAAAACCTCCAGCCGCTCTTTCGTCATAAAAACGGTGCGCAGAAAATCTTCCCTGCCGTACTTGGGAATTCTTACCCCTGGATCTCTTTGTCCGTCTGCATTAAGCCACCAGTAGCCGTGCCCAAAAGCTTCCCTGCTAAATAGTTCTCCCAGGCTCATCTGAAAATAAGGTGATAAAATCAATTCCTCAAACAGAGGTTCATCGCTCTTATCCACCTTGATGCAGGTAGAATTTTCATTCGGCGTCCACCATTTCTTCGTCCCGGTATAGGCGGCCTGGGATTTTGCCCGGGCAATGAGCCGGTACTCCCGTTCATACCAGCCTCCCTGCAGTTCCGGATTCGGAAGGGCTTTATCGCCGGTAAACTGCCCTAAAAGCTGAACATGCTTTCCATAACAGAGATAAAAATAATCGCCCCGGTGAATGGCATCCATAAAGGCCTGTCCCTGCGTCGTCCTGGAAACCGCCTTGGCCTTAGTCGCACTGTGCACAACCACGACGCTGCGGTTTTCAAAGATGATTTTCTTTGCATCTGAAATCCCTGTATTTTCCGTACCGTGGCTGATTTTCCAGATGGCGGGCGTGCGGTCCACATACAGTAAAACATCCGACAAATCCGTCTGCTCTAACGCCTCCAAAAGTTCCGGGCGAAGCTTCCACGTAAAACTTCCCTCGGTCGGACTTTCTGTCGTCTTTCCAAGATAGAGAACGGGCCACCATTTGACGGTTTTAGGATTTTTTGTATTGTCCGTCATCAGCGGACAGTTGGTCTTTTCTGCTACCCTGCGGGCTAAGGAAGAAGAACCGCTGTTGTAAAAATTGCTGCTCTCACCGTACTGGAGAGAAAGCTGTTTGCAGGTCGCCTGCCCGCCGTAGTCCTTTATCCTCTTCATAATCTGAAGAGCACTGGGCGTAAATACCGATGCATCCTGTAAAAGTTCCATCCAGTCCGAAACCGTAAGCTCTGGGGAATAATCCGTGGGAAACCATCCTTCGTCCCGGGGATTTTTTTGCTCTTCCTGATAAAAGCGGCTTAAATAAAAGCCAAAATCCATCGTCAGCGTTTTCCGTTTGGGGTCAGGGTAGCAGGATTCTTCCAAAGCAGCATCCAACAAAGAGGCAAGTTCGCTGTCCCCGCAAAGCGCCGCGCAGAGTTCATCGTACATCCGATAGCCGGCAAGCATACTTTCCGCCAGCCCGTCCCGCCGGGGCACATCATCAGCTTCCAGCACCAGGGCAACCTCCCGGAAAATCTCATATTTATAGATATAATACTTGTCTGGGTAGCGCAGCCAGAGATAGGTGCTGATGGCATTGGTATTCTGATAATGGCTTCTCCAGGTGCCGTCATCGTGCTTCACCCGCAGAACTTCCGCCGCATTCTGAAACGCCTCCACGCGCTCGCTAAGGTCGCTTCCCTCATAAAAAAGGTCAGAAAACATCTGCCGGACGTATTCATCGTCAGCCTTGGCAAAATGAAGAATCATAATTCGGGGATAAGCGTAGCCGGAAGCCAAAAGGTTAAAGGTCTTACCTGTAGCCTGCTTAAACATCTCACCGAAATTTTCGGCATCCATATCCCAGTGTTTTTGAAAATGCAAAACCGCTTCCCATTTATACTTTTCATCCTCCCAATGCTTTGGAAAATAATCTTTATATCCCGTAAGCACCGACTGTAATTTTTCCAGATTAATCATAGGTAGTTCCTCTGCTCTTCATTGCTTCTTTGTAGGTATTTAACTGCATTTAACCGGCAGACATCAACATCTGCCGGTACATGAATCAATCGAACACAAAAATTATATCAGAATATACTTCAAAATAAAGAACCCTGCCAAAAAGTACATCAGTAAACTGATTTTTTTCTTCTTCGCATGACCGCTGATCAGGTTAATGATGATGTAGGAGATAATTCCCATAGCAATGCCTTCCGAGATGCTGTACATAAACGGCATGGCAATCAGGCAGATATAGCAGGGGATGGCTTCGGTGTAATCATTAAAATCCACTTTCAGGATGGAGGTAACCATCAAAAACCCTACCACAATCAGCGCCGGTGCCGTGGCAAAGGAAGGAATCGCCAGGAAAATGGGTGATAAGAACAAAGACAGACCAAAAAGCACAGCAGCCACAACCGCCGTCAGTCCGGTACGCCCGCCCTCGGCCACGCCGGAAGCACTCTCTACAAAGGTTGTCGTCGTCGATGTTCCAAATACCGCACCCGCCGCAGTGCCCACGGCGTCAGCCATCAATGCGCCTTTAATATGCGGCAGCTTCCCGTCCTTATCCAGCATGTCCGCCTTGGAGGCAACGCCAATCAAGGTTCCTAAGGTATCAAACATATCCACGAACAGAAAGGCAAACATAATGGTCAGGAAATTTAATGTAAGGAATCCGCTAAAATCCATCTTTAAAAACGTGGGTGCCATACTGGGAATCCCAAAGCCGGAACTAAAATCGGGGAGCACACTGAACATCCCCAGCTCTGCATTGGGACGATATAATCCGGTCAGTTCACAGAGCATTCCAAGTGCCCAGGTAATTAAAATCCCCCACAAAATATTTCCCTTGATGTTCTTTACTAAAAGCACCGCCGTAATTAAGATACCGATAAATGCCAGAAGTACGGTAATTCCCTCAGAAGAAAAATTCCCGGACTTTATCGAAGCAGTAAAGGAATAAACCGATACCAGCGTGGCACTGTCCACAACAATTTTTGCATTCTGTAAGCCGATAAATGCAATAAAAAGTCCGATTCCCGCAGATACCGCATGTTTTAAGTTCATAGGGATAGCATTAAATATGGCTTCCCGCACATTCGTCAGCGAAAGAACGATAAAAATTATTCCTTCGACAAATACCGCCGCCAGAGCCATTTCCCAGGAATAACCCATCTGCAGGACAACCGTGTAGGCAAAATAAGCGTTTAATCCCATTCCCGGTGCCAGAACAAACGGATAATTGGCCAGGGCAGCCATTAACAGTGTGGCAACCAACGATGCCAGGGCTGTCGCGGTAAATACGGCTCCCCGATCCATACCGGCAACACTGAGGATATTCGGGTTTACCGCCAGAATATATGCCATCGTCATAAACGTCGTAATTCCTGCAATAACCTCAGTCTTTACGTCTGTGTGGTGTTTGGAAAGATGAAATGTCTTTTCCAGAAATGATTGATTTGTGTTATTATTCATTCTCGTCACCTCCTATTCTATTATTATACCTCAGGAGATGAAGAAAGGGAAGCCTTAATCTTTGCATTTGTTTCTTCGACGTTCATCCGGGAAAGTACCAGCATAATCACAAGATTAATCGCCAGGGGAAGCCATAAGTACATCACATGCAGCATACGGATACAGGAATCCGGCTGAACAGCCAGTTTTCCGTCAAACTTACTGAACTCCAGCATCCATCCCGCAATCGCTGTTCCGATACCGCCGCCGACCTTCACTCCAAGAGAAGTACAGGAATACATCGTTCCGTCCACCCGTTTCCCTTTTGTTAAATACGTATATTCCGAACAGGAAGCAATCACCGCATTCATATCACCCTGCCACGGCCCCTGCCCCAGCGCTGCCACCGCCGTAAACAAAAGCATCAACGCCACACTTCCCTGGTAGGCGGCAAAGACCACAAGCCCTCTTCCGACCACCGCCAGCATATAGCCTCTTAAATTCAGCTTATACATCCCTTTCCACCGCCCGACAAGGGTTGGCGTAAAGATTAATGCAATAATCAGAGGAATATTGATGGCCCAGGAAAATACGCCGTAGAGGTTTTCATTTTTCAGTACATAGGTCATGTAATAAATACCGGCATTAATCATGGCCCCGTAAAGCTGCTGCAGGATATAGACGCCGCAGATCATCAGGTAAAACTTATTGGCAATCAAAAGCTTAAACGCCTCTGCCAGGCCAAATTTCTCGCCCTCGGGTTTCTTTTCCTCCCATTCTTTTTCATAGAGTTCTTCTTCCGAAAGTTCCTTAACCGAAAATACGGAAATCGTATTGACAATCAGTCCAATCACCGCATAGACGATGGCAACCGTCCTCCAGGCCGCCGCTCCTCCTTTGCACATGGCAACAAAACCTATGGTTACGGACTGGATAAATAAACTGGTGGAAAAGGCAAAAATAAACCGGTAAGAACCCATCTGCACCCTTTCCTTGCTGTTTTTCGTCACCAGAGAAGTAAGCGCCGAGTATGCAATATTATTGGCCGTATAAAACACGCCGTTTAACAGGGTATAAGTGATAAAAAACCATATATACTGTGCCGTGCTCCCCCAGCTGGTGGGAACGGCAAAAATCGCCGCAAGCGTAACCGCACAGCCGATATAGCCGTAAAGCATCCACGGCCTGGCCTTCCCCAGTTTAGAATGTGTACGGTCAATCATCGAGCCGAAGAAAATATCGGTAAACCCGTCAAATAATTTTGACACAGCAATCAGGGTCCCCACAATACCTGCCGAAAGCCCGATGGTATTGGTCAGATAAATCATAACAAACGAGGACAAAAACGCATACACAACATTGCCCGCAATATCCCCCGAGCCGTATCCGATTTTATTATACCACTTTAAATAGGTCTTCTCTCCCACTTTTAATCCCCTTTCTTTAACCTTCTTTATTTTTTATCCTTCCTTGTTCACAAGGTTTAATCCCTGCAGATAAACGGTACAAGCTTAAACGAAAAACAAAATGCAGCATCATCAAAGCAGTACTTGTCCAAAAGTTCTGGCCCACAGCTGTTTGAGCCGATTCCATTCATCGCATAATCCAGGCAAAATACCGTGTTTTTTGAGCGCTCTAATGCAAAATGATGGGCTTTTTCCTCCAGTTCTTCCTGGGTGTAGACCGATACGTTAAAAGAAAAACGCTGCTCTGCCACAGCCGCAAGCCCCAACTTCCCGTCACAGATTTCCACATAATCACAGTCAAAATGACTTCCGTTTTCCTGCGGACGAAGATAGTCTTCATGCATCGAAAAAACCTTTCCGCAGTATAAGCCATGGCTTGCCGCCCTGTGCTTATCGCGGTAGCTTTCCATCGGCCCATAGCCGTAATAGGAAACATCTTCAAAGCTTTCCGGAAGAAATAACCGCACCCCAAACCGCGGAAGCTCCGGAAATTCCGTATTCCGCACCACATCCAAAACGACCGAAATTCCTCCGCAGTAATCAATCGTCCAGACTGCTTTTATCTCCATCATGCGGGAAACGGATGCCGCCGAAACCGACATTGTGCTGGTTAAGATAATTCCTTTTGCAGACTGCCTTACCTGCGTATCGTAAGCCCGGACATAAGCCTCATGGTAATGCGCCCTCTTCCACTCCGCCTTAATGTACATATCATTATCCACAGGCGCCCGCCAGAGATTGATCTCCATAGGCTGTTCAAGATATTCTTTTCCGGCATAATTCAGGCGTTCAAACAGTCCGTTTTTCTTATTGTAGGTGTAGAAGAAATTTTTTCCCTTGATCGCTGCATAAGTGTCGGTTTCTTTTATCTGCAGGATGCCGTCCTGATCCGTTCCGGAATTCATCCACTTTAATGCCGTCTGGTTCCTTTTATCGTTATTTTCAAGCAGGATTTCATCAAAGCCAAGGATGTGCCCCGCGGGAATCATGGGTGCTTTTGCTGTCTTTGTATAGATAATTTTCAGATAAGCCCTTCCTTTTTCGGGAACATCCATCTCCAGTTTTATTGATGCCTCGCCGTGAGGCTCTGCCGAAAATGCGGGAATTGTTCCAAAGGCAATGCAGACCCCGTCGCAGCTTACCTCATAGCTGATAGCTGCATAATCCTTCAAATCCGTAAAGTCCAGATAATTATGAAAGGTCAGTTCCATCGTTTCCTGGTTAAAGGCCGCAACCCTTGCCGGACGGTGCACATTTTTATATTCCAAAAGCCCGGTGTGCGGTGTGCGGTCGGGGTAAACCAGGCCGTCCATACAGAAATTGCCGTCATGAATCTTTTCTTCAAAATCGCCCCCGTAGAGCAGCTTTGTCTTTCCGTCTGCGGTCTTCCCGGCGTCTATCCCGTGATCGCACCACTCCCACACAAAACCGCCGCACATCTTATCCCGGCTGTGTATAAGCTGAAAATAATCTTCAAAATCGCCGGGGCCATTGCCCATAGAATGACAGTATTCCACAAGAAGAAACGGCTTACTCCCGTCTTTTTCAAAATATTCCCCGATTTCTTCCAGCTTTGGATACATCCTGCTGTATAAGTCCAGATGGGAATAATCATAGGTTTTATCCTTATTTCGATACCTTGCACTCTCATAGTGGGTGATGCGTTCCGGATCAAAATGCTTCGTCCATTCCAGTGCTTTTTCAAAATTGCATCCGTAAGCGCTCTCATTTCCCATTGACCAGATAAGAATACTCGGACGGTTTTTATCCCGCTCGACCATAAGCTGCACCCGATCTAAAATCGCCTGCTCCCATGCCGGATCATCGGCAATTTTCTCATTCCACCGCTGGAAACGGTTCTCATCCGTATCGTCTTTGTAATACAGCATATAGGGTCCATGAGCTTCGATATCCGCCTCATTCACCACCATAAATCCGTACCGGTCGCAAAGCTGATAAAAATAAGGAGCATTTGGATAATGGCTGGAACGAATGGCATTAAAATTATGCTGTTTCATCAGGGTAAGATCTTTAAGGATGTGTTCTTTGCTGACCGTAAAACCGGTTACCGGGTCAAAATCATGGCGGTTTACCCCGTGAAACTTAATCTTCTGTCCGTTAAGAAAAATCACCCCGTCCTGGATGGCTAAGCTTCGCAGACCTATGTAATCGGTAATGGTTTCCTCCTTCGTTTCCATCACCAGCGTATATAAATAGGGGTTTTCTGCATTCCATAAAACAGGATCATGGATGGCCAGAAGAAGATCAACGGATTTGCCTTCGGTTTTCGCTTTACCTTCGGTTATCGGCTGGACTTTCGCTTTACCTGCGGCTGTCGGCTGGGCTTCCGCTTTACCTGCGGCTACTGGCTGAGCTTCCGCTTTACCTTCGGCTACTGACTGATTTTCCTGATTGTAAATCGAAATGACGGTATCTGTCGGCTGGTTAAAGTAAGAAAGATGCAGCCGGACTTCGGCTTCCTTTTCACCGATCCTCGTGGTTACACGATAGTCATAGATAAACTGCTGCGGGCGTTTTAAGAGGTAAACATCCCGGAAAATACCGCTCATGCGGAACTTATCCTGATCCTCTAAATAACTGCCGTCACACCATTTTAAAACAAGGACAGCCAAGGTATTTTTCCCTTCGCACAGCACATCCGTTACATCAAACGCACTCGTTGCATGACTTACCTGGCTGTAGCCCACATAGCGGCCGTTAAGCCATACATAAAAGCAGGAATCCACCCCCTCAAAATGCAGATAGGCCCTGGGAGCACGCTCATCCCTCTGATAGCAGAAATTACAGACATAGGCACCGCACGGGTTATCCTGCGGAACATAGGGCGGATCAAAGGGAAAGGGATAGCGGATATTGGTGTACTGCGGTAAGTCATACCCTTCCATCTGCCATACGCCGGGGACCTGAAGATCCACAAAACCGGAATTTATCGAAGCCTCATATTCCGGCGCAAAGAACTGGTCTTTAACTTCATGGATACTGGGGAAATACTTAAACTTCCAGATGCCGTTAAGCATCTGCATACGATCCGAGTCTTCCCTGTGCTCAACCGGATCAGCCATTCTTTCGGATGCCGGAATATAATAGGCCCGGGCCGGCATCGTTTTGTCATGGAGAACCTTAAGGTCCTCATAGTACCTTGGTACAATCATTTTCTTCCTCCTTTTTATGCACTTTTTTGTCTGAACATATTTTTCTTCTGCACGCCATTGGAATAATCTTCTGTATTTTCTCCTTTTTTATGGCATAATTCTATAATTTCTTCCAAAAAAAGTCCATAAATAGGATTGGACAGAATATGCACAAAATGATACAATAAGGGTACAATAAAGATGAACGGCATTTGCCAAGGAGGGATTATGTATCTGAACTCGGGTTATCTGAATAATTCGCACCTGGATTTTAAAGATAAGAGCAGACCGCTTATCGTGGGAAGCTGCGGCACTTATCATCTTTTCACGCGCCCAAAGCTTCCCACCTACCGTCCGCGGGGAAGAGTTGATTTTCAGATTCTCTATGTTGCTTCCGGAATTGCACATTTTCATTTTGATCATGAAGAGAACGAAACCATTGTAACCGCCGGAAACATGGTCATCTACCGGCCAAAAGAATTTCAAAAATATGAATACTACGGCGTTGACCAGACCGAAGTGTACTGGGTTCATTTTACCGGAAATAATGTAAAGAATATTCTGAGAAGCTATGGCATAACCGACGATCTGCGCGTCTTTTACACAGGAACCTCTCTGGAATATGAACGGATATTTAAACGAATGATCGCCGAGCTTCAGCGCTGCCCGGCTAACTATGAAGAGATGCTCACCCTTCTTCTTCGCCATCTCTTTATCTTGATCCACCGGCGGATTTCCAAACCCCGCGTGTTAAAAGACGAATACTTAGACAACGAAATGGATCTGGCTGCCCAGTATTTTAATGACCACTACCACCTGGATATCCAAATCGAAGACTACGCCGCTTCCCGCGGCATGAGCGTAAGCTGGTTTATCCGCAATTTTAAAGCCTACACCAACACCACGCCGCTGCAGTACATCCTCTCCATCCGCATCGCCAACGCACAGGTGCTTCTGGAAAACACGACCTACAGCGTCGCTGAGATTGGACGTATTGTAGGATATGAAAACCCCCTGTACTTCAGCCGGATTTTCCGGAAGCAGAAGGGGATATCGCCTTTGGGGTATAGGAAGAGGGTTGGGAATTATCCCCTTTCCCAATATCACTCTCCGGAAGATTCTGCTCTCCCCAGGTTTTCATATAGCGAATAACCTCCATACTGTTTCTTTTACCTGGTGGGAATCTCCGGTGCCGGACAGGGAGAAATAAGCGCAAAGGCAACAGCTGATGTCTGCAACCGGCTCCACCCGTCACTGATTGGCGTCAATATGCTGACCATTTACCCGGATTCCGAACTTTATCAGGAAATTCAGCATGGCAGATGGGAGGAAGAAAGAGAGATTGAAAAATACAGAGAAATTCGTACCCTGCTTAAACACCTGGAAATCCCTACCCAATTTGCAGCTCTGGGCGCTTCAAATGCCTTCCAGTTTCATAGAGATTTGCCGAAGGATAAAGAAGCCCTGATCAAGGCACTGGATAAGATTATTGAAACCGTAAAGGAAGAAGATTTGCGGGAATATCGTGTTAATCTGAATCATTTGTAAAAATTTTCATGGCAAAAAGCTGGTTATTATGCCATAATCAAAGAAGCAACCAACAATTTTCAGAGAAAATGGTTGAACATGATGAAAACAGGGCATTATGCTATTTTTAATACATCCTACAATGAAATCCGTCCTGAATTGCAGGGAAGCATCCTGCGGGGCATTTTAGGCAGCCTTGCAGGAATGGTTATCTGCACCCTGGTTCTGCTGTTTGGCGGGGTATTTCATACAGGAAGGTTCAGTATCATGCTTCCAAAAGCACTGTACCGATAATGATTTCTGACTTTTCCAACACGATCCGAAAGTAACGCTGTGCTCCGTTGTTCATCCTGGTGGTAATAATACAGTTCTCCTCCTATCTGAGCCGCTTTTATGCCACTCCCCAGATAGTAGTTTACTTTTTTTCCATCACTCCCTTCATAATAATTCTATCACTATTTAACATTGTACTAACAATCCTGCATTTTTAAAATCACTTGATATGAAAACAAATAAAATGGGCATTGCGCCTAAATTTAAAACAAATGGCTGGAAATTACAATGAAGTTGTAAAAGAAGTTTCCACTCTCCTTCAGGCCATTCATCACCTCGAAAAAAATTAGGCGTTCCTCCTATTTTATCTGTATCAACTAATTCATTATACCTAGATCTTTCATTGTCATCTAATTTCTGATATTTACTGCTTGTAATAAACTCGGGATCACTTCCTTCTTTTAAAATTGGAATATATTCAAATCTTCCATTGTTACTATCAAATAAAGTAGGACCTTCTATACATTCTTCATTATATACTTCTTCTAATGGCTGAATAATAACTGCATTTTCTCCACCACTCCACTCAATAGCATCAGGGTCGAAAAAATCATCTTCATAATTATCTGAATGTGTTATAAAAATATATATCATCAAATCTTTCTTATTTCCCAACATACCTTTTTCTAATAAAATCTGGCCAACAAACATCATTTTTCTATTATTCCACCCCTCACTTATTGGCCATTGACTCTCCTTAATTCCTATTGGTTGTCCACCAAATTTAGTGATTAGTTTCGTTATCTTTTTTTCAGCCTTTTCAAATCCTATTATATCATACTTTTTTATCATCTTATTATTTATGCCTTCTCTCATATATTTTTTTAAATCACTTTCCAATCGTTCTTCTAAATTTAAAATACTAGCC
>VSOC01000089.1 GCA_009774615.1 Lachnospiraceae bacterium | reverse complement strand
CCTCCAGTTCCTTTCTTCCCCCTTCATCCACCCAATCCGGCCTTCCCTGTCCAAAAGCCGCAAAGTCCTTTTTCCGGCTTCTTGGGTCTTCAATAAAAAATTCCGTGTGATCTCTTAAAAACGCCTCCATCGTCCCTTCATTTTCCTCCGGTGCAAAGGTGCAGGTGGAGTACACCAGCCTTCCGCCGGGCTTTAGCATTGCGGCAGCATAACCTAAGATTTCTTTCTGGCGCCGGCTGCACTGGCGGGGAGAATCCGGCGTCCACTCCTTTCTTGCCTCTGGTTCTTTACGAAACATCCCTTCCCCGGAGCACGGGGCGTCCACAATGATCTTATCAAAAAACTCCGGCAGCCATTCGGCCATCGTCCGGGCATCATGGTTTGTCACAATCACATTTGCCGCGCCCATCCGCTCGATATTCTGCGAGAGGATTTTTGCCCGTGCAGGGTGAATTTCATTGCTTACCAAAAGCCCTTTTCCCTGTAAATATGCAGCAATCTGGGTACTTTTTCCCCCGGGTGCCGCGCATAGATCCAGCACGGTTTCCCCCGGCCTTATTTCCAGTGCTTCTGCAGCCGCCATGGCACTGGGTTCCTGAATATAATATAACCCTGCTTCATGGTAAGGATGCTTCCCCGGCCGATCCTCTTTTGCATAAGTAAACCCGCCTTTGGCCCATAAAACTTCTTCCAGCGAAAAATAAGCACGGCAGTTCTCTTCTGCCTCCCCGGCTTTCGCCTTTAATCCATTGAAACGCAGCCCCTGCGTGCGCGGCTCTTGATAGCTTGCAAGAAAAGGCAAAAACTCCTCCCCCAGCAGCTTCTTCATCCGGCAGACAAAGCTTTCCGGAAGTTCCGCCTCCAAATAGCCTTTTTCTTCTCCTGTCACTCCCACAACCCATTCCTTTCTCCATCAGGTTATCAAATTGTTACTGTTCAAACGTTCATTACTGTTCAGCGTCAAAAACTCCTTTGTTCTATTGTAATCCATTTTCTCACTGTCTGCCAATAGATTTTTCCAAAAAGAAAAAGGCCGGTCAACTTAATTCCCAGCCCTTTCTATCTTTTCCTTTGTCGTTCCCAGTGTATTTTATCAATAGTTTTCTATAATTCAATCTTATCCTCTGGATACTCAGTTCCGTTTACGACAAGATAAGCATAACCGTCATTTGCATTGATGTACAAATTCATCTCTTCTACAACAACATCCTTGTGTGCTGCACTGAAAGCTTCCTTTGCTTTAGCCAGAAGTTCTTTTGCCACTACCTTTTTATCTGCAAATTCAAAAACAACGGATACGGATGCCTCTTTTGCCTTCTCTTCCTTTTTTACAGGAGCTGGGGCGGTTTCTTTTACCGGCTCTGCCTGCACTGCGGTTTCTTTCTTTGCTGTCTTCTTGGTTTCTGTTACTGCTGCCTCCTGAACCGGAGCAGCCTTCTTGGTCGATTTTGTCGCCATAATACATTATCCTCCTCATGATGAATCCACTGACCGTTATAGAAACAGTACACACCGCCCATCCGGCGGCGGACCTCTACGGTAAACGAACAGGAAAAAAATTGATCCTCTGGAATTATAGACCTCTATCTCCCGTTTGTCAACAAAGGGAAAAAAGACTGTTAATTCCTTACAATTATTTTCCCTTTTTTCCAGGAATTTCATGAAGATTTTCAGGTAAAATGGCGACAAAATAACTTATTTCCCCATCGCCTCGAATTCATCCAGAAGTCTGCCAAAGACCTCTAAAGCGGCTTTCACCGGCTGTGCCGTGGACATATCCACGCCTGCAAGCTTTAACAATTCAACCGGCGGCATGGTACATCCGCCGCGCAAAAACTGTCGATAACCCTCCAGTGCACCTTCCTCACCGTTCAATATACGGCCGGAAATCGCTATGGCAGCAGAGAATCCCGTTGCATACTGGTACACATAAAACGGCGTATAAAAATGCGGTATCCGTTCCCATTCATAAGAAATTTCTTCATCCGCTACAAGAGCAGAGCCAAAATACTCCTCATTCAGCTTCCGGTACATTGCACACAGAGCATTGGCCGTCAGCGCCTCACCGCGCTCCGCCTTCTGATGTACCTGATATTCAAACTCGGCAAACATGGTCTGCCGGAATAATGTCCCCCGAAAGCTTTCCAGGAAATGGTTAACCAGATATTTCTTTTCCTGCACATCGCTTGTTTTCTCCATCAAATGCCGGATAAGCAGGGCCTCATTGCAGGTGGAAGCCACCTCAGCCACAAAAATCTTGTATCCCGCATAGGTATAAGGCTGATATTTGTCCGAATAATAGGTGTGCATCGCGTGACCCATTTCATGCGCCAGGGTAAAGACATGGTCAAGCGTCCCCTGATAATTTAACAGTACATAAGGATGCGTCCCATAAGCCCCCCAGGAATAAGCCCCGCTGCGCTTTCCTTCATTCTCATACACATCAATCCACCGCTGCGAAAAACCTTCTTTTAAACGTTCCTGGTACTCTTCTCCCAGCGGCTTTAACCCCTCAAGCACGATGGCCTTGGCCTCTTCAAAGCTGTATTTTTTTCTCACCCCTGCAACCATCGGCGTATATAAATCATACATGTGTAGTTCTTCCAGCCCTAATGCCTTTTTCCTTACCTGAACATAGCGGTGAAGCAGGAAAAGATTTTCCCGCACGGATTCAAGAAGCTGATCATAGACGATTTCGGGGACTTCATTTTCTGCCAGGGAATGCGCTCTGCTGGAAGTATAATGCCTGGCTTTTGCATAGTAGATGGCCTGCTTCACCTCTGCCGCATAAGTCGCCGCAAGCGTATTGGAAAACTGCTTATACACCCCGTAAAGGCCGGTAAATGCATCCTTCCGCACCCTTCGGTCTTCACTTTCCAGCAAAGAAATATAGTTTCCGTGCGTAATCGCAATGCTTTCCCCATCGCTTCCGGTTATCGTCGGAAAAGAGATATCCGCATTATTAAACATTGTAAAAATCTGTGCCGCCCCCTGTGTGGCTTCCTGGGACTGTGCCAGAAGCTCTTCCATCTCACGGTTTAAGGTGTGCGGCTTCTTCGCCAGGAGCTGTTCTATAGCCCGGGAAAAATGCCGGATTCCATTGTCCGAACGCATAAACTCCTGCAGGCGTTCTTCGGGAATGGCCAGAATCTCCGGTGCCATATACGAAGTCTGTTCCGCCGCCGCACTGGAAAGGGACTGTGCCCGCGCAAACATCTCCTGATAGCGGGCCTCCCCAGTATCCTGATCCATGCGCATCCGGGCGTAAACATATAAAACCTCCAGCCTCTGCGAACACTCGTCGTCAAATTTCAATGCGGCATAAAGCTGATCGGCCGATTCCCCCATATGTCCCTTAAACTGCGCATACCGGCAAATCTCTTCCTTTTCTTTTTGATACAATTCTTCCCATGCCTGATCATTCTCGAGCATATCCTCCAGCTTCCAGCAATCCTTTTCTAAAACTTCCCTGCGCTTTACCATCTTTTCCTCCATTCTGCTGTGCACGTTGCACAGCATTTTTCTTTCCCAGCCACGGCTACAGAAGACCTGACGCTAAAGGCACCACAACAACCGTCAGCAGACCTGCCACGGCGATGGACAGGCTGCTCATCGCCCCTTCTATTTCACCAAGTTCCAGAGCCTTTGCCGTTCCCACCGCATGGGCGCTGGTTCCAATCGCCAGCCCCTTAGCCACCGGATGAATAATTCCGGCCAGGCGGCAGAGCATTTCCGCACATATATTTCCCACAATCCCGGTAACAATAATGGAAATCACCGTCAGGGTAACGATTCCCCCAGCCTCTTCGCTCACGCCCATGCCGATTGCCGTCGTAATGGACTTGGGCAGCAGGGTAACATAGTGCTCATGCCCCAGACGAAACAGCTTGCAGAAAACAAAGATACAGACAGCGCTGGTCAGTACGCCGCTGCTAATCCCCACGAAAACCGCCAGCCCGTGCTTTCTCAGCAGATGAAGCTGTTTATAGAGGGGAATCGCCAGGCAAACCGTAGCCGGGGTAAGCAAATCGCTGACAAACCTGCCGCCCTGCTGGTAAGCCTCATAATCAATCCCCGTCAGCACCAGCACGCCCATCACCAGAAAAATCGCGATAAGCAGAGGATTAAAAATCCCAAGCTTCAGCTTTCTTTTTAACTGCAGGCCAATATAGTATGCCCCTATCGTAATAAAAAATCCAAAATAGATACTTTCTCCCAGGATCTCCTTCACTGCTTTTTTCCTCCTCTTTCCATCATCCACTGTGCCGCCCATCCGGTAACCACAAAGACAATAAACGTAGAAAGCACGTTAATCACCAGATAAGGAACACCGACCTGCATAAGCTGTTCCCTATAGCGGATAATGCCGACGCCGGCAGGAATGAACATCATCGACATATTGTCCAGAAGAAAGTTTCCGCACCCGTCCACATCCTCCAGATGCAAAATGCCCGTACACAGCAGCCCCAGCATAAGAAACAGTCCGTACACCCCGGCAGGAACAGGCAGGGGCAGAAGCTTATTGAAGATTTCCCCCAAAAGACTGATGCCCAATATAATTGAAAGTTCTTTTGCAAATTTCATCTTGTTTTTCCTCCATTGCACGATTACCGCTTATTTTAGCACGAGTTTTGGATGAGGGCAAGGAAAAATAAAATATTGATTTTTTTTACCTGATGTGCTATGGTCTAGCGGAAATAACAGTAAAGGAGATTTCCCATGCAAAAAACTTTTTGTTCGTCCGAACTCACCCCTTCGCAGACCAGGGCTTTCCTTGACCTGATAAAAACCTGTCAAAGCTATGAACCTGTTCGTTTAGGCTTCCCTGACGATGCGGAGCTCTTTCTTTTTACCTGCGAGCAAACGACGGTGATTTCCTGCCTTATCGTCTGCAAGGTACAGAACGATTTATGGGAATGTTATGTCTTCACGCATCCAAACCGGCGAAAAAAAGGGCTTTGCCGGGATCTTATCGGCAAACTCTGCGAACTTGCCCCTGCCGACACCGAACTTGTCTTTCTTCTGGATCACCAAAGCCCGGATGCCCTTACTGCTTTTTCTTTCCTGGAGATGGATCTCTGGCGCACAGAATATCAGATGGAACGCCGGATAAGCCAAAAAGAAGCGCTGACTGCGCTGCCGTTTCCTCCTGCTGCCGATGCTTTCTCTCTCTCCTGTAAAAAAATCCGTGAAGACGGTGAAGAAGGATGGGAGTTCATCGTTTTTTCCTGCGCAGACACGCCGTCCGCTTTTGCAAATCCGGTCGGTCATTGCCGTGTGCTCAAACATGGACACGCAAGATTTTATCTCTACCATGTGGAAATTTCCCCGGACTTTCGCAGACAGGGCCTGGGAACATGGCTGATGGAAACGGTGATGCAGAGCCTGCCGGAAAATACCGGACTGTATCTGCATGTTTCCGCCGATAACACTCCCGCCGTAAAACTTTACAAAAAAACAGGATTTCACATCACGGAAACCCTGTCTTATTATCTCTATTAGCTTACCGGGCACTGCAGCTTAATCCATAACCACAACGCCCTGCGCCTCAATCCTCTTGCGGATATCCAGCATCTTTTCATCGGTCTGCGCAATCACATCGGCACAGTCCTTTAATTCTCTGCTGATATCGGTTCCGTCCACCAGTTCCTTTTTGTACTTTAACTGATGATCCAGACTCGCCCAGAAATCCATGGCAATCGTCCGGATCTGAACCTCCACCCGCATGGGCTTTTTCCTGTCCGAGAAAAAAACAGGAACTTCGATAATCATATGATAACTGCGGTATCCATTGCTCTTGGGATGTTTTAAATAGTCCTTGATGGCAATGACATGGACATCATCCTGGCGGATCAGCATATCCGCCACCTCGTAAATATCATCAATAAAAGAGCAAATGACCCGGATTCCTGCCACGTCGTCCAGGTTATTGACCACGGATTCTAAAGAAACCGGAAGGTTTCGGCGGTGAAGCTTTTCGATAATGCTTTCCGGCTTCTTTACCCGAAACTTAATCATCTCAATCGGATTTCTCTGGTTGCGCACCGAAAGTTCATCATTAAGAACCTCCAGCTTCGTGCGCACCTCCCGGATAGCGCAGGTGTACATCATCATAATCTGCTGGAACTGCCGCCCCACATGGATCAGGCTTTCCGGCACGGCTGCCATATCCGGATTTCCCAACAGCGATTTGGTAAATTCATTATAACTGTTATTCGAGGTCATGCTCACATTCATCGCTGTTCCCCTAAATCTCTTCTACGGCCAAAACGGCATCTTCCAGCCAGTTTTCCTCCAGATATTCAATCTTGCCGGCATCTACAAGCTGGGCAATCTTCGGGGCAATGGGAAGTTTGGCCAGAACCTTAATCCCCTGCTCCTTCGCTGCTTCTTCGATATGGCTCTCCCCGAAAACAGACATCTTCTTCCCGCAGTCCGGACATTCCAGATAACTCATATTTTCCACTACGCCAAGAATCGGAATATCCATCTTCTTTGCCATATTTACGGCCTTTGCCACAATCATGGACACCAGCTCCTGCGGTGAGGTAACGATAATAATTCCGTCCACAGGAAGGGACTGGAACACCGTCAGCGGCACATCCCCTGTTCCCGGCGGCATATCTACAAACATATACTCAATATCCTTCCACAGGGTTTCCGACCAGAACTGCTTAACTGCACCGGCAATCACCGGACCTCTCCAGATCACCGGATCCGTTGTATTTTCCAGAAGAAGGTTTGCACTCATCACCGAAATCCCATTCATGGTTTTCACCGGCATCATCAGTGCGCCGTCGGAGGTCATTCCCACCATCTCATCGTCCAGACCAAAAGCCTTCGGGATTGACGGGCCGGTGATATCCGCATCCAGGATCGCCGTCTTTTTATGCCTGCGGTTCATGGCAATGGCTAACATCGAAGTCACTAAGGATTTTCCCACGCCTCCCTTACCGCTGACAATACCAATCACCTTTTTCACCGAACTGGCCGGATGAAGCGGTTCTAAAAAACTTGTCTGCTCCTGGGTTCTGCCGGAACATCCATTCTCTCCGCAGGAGCTGCAGTTATGGCTGCAATTCTCACTCATTTTACATCAATCTCCCTTCTCTTTATCTATCTATTTTATCTATTTTTTATCGGTCTTTTTTCTGCAAATCAGCTCAGCTAAATGATGTCCGCTTTAAAAGCCTGAACACCCCGGCCCGCTCAAGAACCGTCCCTACCATGTAGAGAATCACCGAGTCGATCGGCCACATCACCAGATTCTTTAACAGCCGCACCGGAAGCAGCACCATAAATGCCTTTCCGTAAAGTATGGAAATCCACAGGGTGTTAAAGAATACATTACAAATTATCAAAACAAGGAATTTCGCCAGAAATACCCGCCCAAGCGTCAGCTTCCTTCCATATAATACGCTGCCGCAAATCACCCCGGCCAGCATGGCATCGAAGGTGAAGCCGGGAAAAAAGGTTCCTGTCGGTTTGATGATATACTTTAAAATATCCAGCAAACCGCCAAAATATGCCCCCACCACCGGGCCGAACAGATAATCGACCAGACGGTTGGGAACACTGGAAAAACCGATTCTCAGTGAGTTTCCCAACTCAATCGAAAAATACCCAAGAACAATGGCGACCGCCGCGAGCATTGCACAGGATGCAATCGTTCGGGTCTTTCGGATTTCCTGGGATGACTGTGTGTACAAAGTTGCTAATTTCTTCATAAAAAAATTACCTCCTTTGCAGAACCCATTCAACCACAATAGGAGATAATCATTCACTGCCAGGCTGCTGTTTCCATATTTTTACAGCGCTTCCACGCACGGAAAGCCACGGCAAAATGGCAGTGGTAATCTCTCGGATTGCAGCGGGATGCGGCCTGTGTACCGCAAGGAAGAACCTTCCTTTTCGTCCCGCTGACAACTCCCTGTTCAGCCAGCACTTAACGCACACAAACCTACTCTGCACATACGATTTATTTTTGGCTTCCCATCTGCCGGAGATAAGTTTTATTCCTGAAAGACAAGATAACCATGGATATGATTATACAGGAAAACCAAAAAAAAGCAAGTTCTTTTTTGCCTGCTGCCGCAAACCGGGCAAACGGTGTTACTGTTCACACGTTCACAGCAACAAGCAAAAATCCATGAAAATCGCCTTCGTCGACGGGATTTTTGCTCACTGGCCCAGTTTAACCTACGGTCAGCGCAGCAAGTGCGCAGACCTATGTGAACAGTAACTAAACGGTAACTTTTAAGCCTCCCAGTACAGCACCCCATGTTCCTCCGTCCGATACACAAAGTCCTCGTCGCGCAGGTATTCCAGGCAGGAGAACGTCTTGCTGGTAATCATCTTTAACAGCAAAAGCTGCTCTTTGGTCTGCGGAAGTTCCTTCATCCCGTAGGCCAGCCTTGCCGCCTGAACTACAGTTCTTGGACGGCGGCTGTGCTTGACCACCTGCTCGATAATCTGAATCTTTTCCAGATAGGCAAAAACAATCCGATTGACCGCCTTTTTTATGCTCTCCCCTTCCAGCATGGTATTGTGGGAAGGGTAAAGCTTATAATCGGCAAACGCATGACTGAGTTCTTCCAGTGAACGAAAATACGAACTGAGCAGATGCTCGTCCTTAAAACTGCTCCCCACAATCGGCACTATCCCGCGGATCAGCTGGTCGGCACTGAAAAGCAGTTTCAGCCTGTCTTCGGCCAGCCCCATCTGCCCAAACGTGTGGCCGCGCAGTTCAACCGCCCTGAAATCATAACCTCCATAGTAAAAATGCTGTCCTTTTTCAATGGGTTCGTAGGGAAAATGCAGGATATTAAACTCAGCCAGCCGATCCTGTTCTACCGCCATGGTAAACATTTCCCAAAGTTTTGGCGTCCCCCTCTCGGTAATGCCCACATAGCGGAGGACTTCCGCCTGATCCTCGTGGTACTTTACATTATAATGAAGACAGTCATAGTGATGCCGTTCCTCCTCGGGATTCATAAAAATCCGGCTTCCCTGTTTTGCAAATGAGGACGCAAGCCCGCAGTGATCGTGGTGTTTATGGGTGAGAAAAATATCCAGCATCGAAAAGGAAATTCCAAGCTTTTCCATCACCTGCTTTAAGGTTTCCATACATGCCTTATCGTGAAATCCCACATCGACCATCAGACTTCGGTCCTTTTGGGGATTTTTCCCCGGAATAATATAGATTTTAATCTCATCAATACTCTTAAAATTGCCGTGAAGTTCTAACTGATAAATCCCCGGAAAAATTTCCTGCAAATATTCATTCATGCTCTTGTCCTGCTTTCTTTATCGATTACATTCTTGTTACTGTTCACACGTTCACAGCAACACGTTCTTCCTTCGCGTCAAACAAAAATGCACCCCAAAAGCTATCGCTGTCCCCAAAACCGCCCCGGCCAGAACATCGGTAGGAAAATGGACAAACAGATACATCCGGGAAAAGGCAATCAGCACAGCCAGTCCCAGTGCAGCCGCCCCCCATCTTCGGTGAAAGAAAAAGATACTGACCCCTGCCTCAAAGCCTGCCAGCGTGTGTCCCGAAGGAAAGGAAAAATCTCTGGGATTTTCCACTAAAAGAGGAAATGCCGCCTGGATATCCAGGTTCCAGCACGGACGCGGCCGGGCAACCAGATTTTTCAGCAGACAGTTCCCCAAAAGAAATCCCGCAGCGAGGGAAAGCAGAACGGCCAGACCGCAGCTTCGGGTCTTCTTCATACAAAATAAGACGCATCCTGTCAGTATCCAAACCCACCCTGCATCCCCCAGGAAGGTTACTCCCGCCATCAGTTCATCCAGCCACGGCCGATGAAGGCCCTGCAGCCAGACAAGAAATGCCAACTCCATACTTCCCTCCATTTAGAGATCTGTCCCAAACATAATCCCGGCATCTTTCCTGGCCATTACTAAAAGTTCCATCACCAGAAGCGTCTGCCCCAGCATATCGTAGCAGGCCGGATAATCCTTTTCTTTTATCTGACGGTCAAACTCCTTCATCTGTGCCGTAAGCGTGCCGCCCTGCCCGTCCTCCGAAAGCCTCTCCCGCATATTTCCCTGAATAAATTCCGCATATTCGCTTGAACTTACCGGGCCTTCCAGACGAAGACAGCCCTTATCCCCCTGCACCAGGCCAAAGCACGGACTGTCGGAATCCTTAGCCCCGCTGCACACAGCCTGAAAGCCGTCATAGCCCATCGTGACTATGCCGGAGGTGTCGATCCCGTTAAAACCCAGGTTTGCATCGTAGCGTATCCACTTGGGCCGCCCGAAAAGCGCCGCGACAAAATGAAGATTGTACATGTTGATATCGTAAAGGCAGCCGCCGGAAAGCACAGGGTCAAACGCCGGAAGCACCTTCTGTTCCAGATAGGCGTCATAGCGGCTGGAACGGCGCGAATAGTTGCACTGCACAAGCTTAATCGACCCTGCCCGTCCAAGATTGTGCTTGATGGCCAGGAAATTCTCGGAATAAGGAATCTTGCAGGCTTCCCATAAAAACAGGTTTTTCTTCTTCGCCAGCCGTATTAATTCCTCTGCCTCATCATATTCCGTCGTAAACGGCTTTTCACAAATCACATTCTTCCCTGCCTCTAACGCCTGCTTTGCATACTGGTAATGCAGGCTGCTGATAATGCCGATATAAACGGTATCAATATCGGTTCGGGTTAAAAAAACGTGGTACTCCGTATAAATTTCCCGGATATCGAACTGATCCGCCAATCGCCGCCCCTTTTCAAGGCTCTGATGGCGGACACAAATCGCCCGGGCCGTCACCTCCGAAAGCGGCCGGATATCCTCCAGCAGCCGTTTTACAATCATGCCGTTTCCCACAATGCCCAGCTTCATATCCTTTCTCCTCTCCTGTTGCGGTTCGCCTACATTCACGATAACCTGACTCTTACTTCTTAATTTTTTACTTCTTATCCGTCCTTTTCATTCTGCGGAAGCGCCTTCTGGAACATCTTATCCATCTCCAGATAAGATTTTTTCAGGGAAACCGGCTTGCCTTCCCGGTTTAAAAAGCAGTGTGAGGTTTCCCCCACGCAGCGGAGTTCCCCGCTCTCCTTATCCGTTACCGAATACTCAATCGTCATCTTTATCCCATTATAATACTTTAAAATAGGAATAATCAACACCGTTTCACCAAAATGCGTCATGGATTTATACTCGCAGGTAACGGAAAGCACCGGGCTGATAATCCCCTGGCCTTCCATCTCATCATAGCCAATTCCCATCTGACGCATCAAATCCGTCCTTGCCTCTTCAAACCAGCGGATATAGTTGGAATGATGGATAATCCCCATCTGATCGGTTTCATAATACTGGGTTCTATGTTCATAAGTGTGTAATTTCATAAAAAACCTCCTTCACCACACAAATCATGAAAAACGAAATATAACCTGTGCTCCTCCTGTCCTTCGTGATCTGCATTCAACAACAAGTACCTCCGAATAGTATAGCACAGAAAAAAGAGGGTTTCCAGCCCTCTTTTTCTAAAGAAACACTAAAACAATCCTAAAAGATTACTGCCCGCATATTCACAGCAACACTAAACATTCAGCCGATATAATTCCCCATATTTTTCCTTCAGATAATCCACATAATACTGTGCATGGAAATCCTCTCCGGTCATCTCTTTTAAGATTTCCCGGCTTTTTTTCAGCTTGCCGTACTGGTGGATGTGTTCTTTCAGGTAGTCGCGGATCACGGAAATCTTTCCCTCCTCCAAAAGCTTATCCACATCCATTTCCTTCTTCATATAAGCATACATCTGCGCTCCAAAGGCACTCCCCAGGGCATAGGACGGGAAATAGCCAAAAGAACCCTGTGACCAGTGAATATCCTGCAGTACGCCTTCCCTCACATTCTCCGGACGGATGCCCAGATATTCCTCATATTTATCCGCCCAGGCTTCCGGAAGATCCTTTACCTGCAGATCCCCTTCAATCAAATCCTTTTCCAGTTCATAGCGGATCAGCACATGCAGGCTGTAGGTCAGTTCATCGGCTTCCGTGCGGATAAATCCCGGCGTGGCTTTGTTCACCGCACGGACAAAATCATCCAGGCTGATATTTCCAAGGTTATCCGGGAAAGCCTTCTGAAGCTTTGCATAGACCGGAACCCAGAAACTCCTGTTCCGGCCAAGGATATTTTCAAAAAACCTCGACTGTGACTCATGCATCCCCATCGAGGCCCCTTCGCCCACCAGGGTCTGTGTCAGATCGTCCCGCACGCCCAGTTCATAGAGCGCATGACCGGTTTCGTGGATGATGGAAAAGAGCGAGCTGTCCAGATTCTTCCCGTAATGGGTGGTAATCCGCACATCCCGGTTGTGAAGATTCGTGGTAAAAGGATGGGCGCTGACCGCCATAACACCTTTAGAAAAGTCAAAGCCCACATACTCGGCGATAAACCTTCCGATTTCTTCCTGCTGTTCATCCGTAAAATCGCCGGTTAAAAAGTCATTGGGGATTTCCACCTTACTCTCCTGTACGGCTTTCAGCAGAGGAACAATTTCCTTTTTAATCACCCCGAAGAATTCGTCCAGAAGCTCCATGGAAAATCCCGGTTCAAAATCATTCAGCATAACATCGTACTTCTTCTGCCCTTCCTTTGCCCGGTAAGCGGCAAACCTTTTCTGGAAATCAATTACCTTTTCCAATGTGGGCGCAAAGGCGTCAAAATCATTGTCCGCCTTTGCCTTCGTCCAAATCCGAACCGCACCTGCGGTCAGCTGCGAAAACTCCTGGTATTCCTTCTGCGGGATGGCATCCAGCTTGGAAATCTCTTCCAGAAGTTCCCGCACCTGTCCTGCCTCAGCCTCGGAAAGCCCCTCTTCCCCTGCACATTTCTCGGCCAGTTCCTTCACCGTTTCATTATTCACTGCCCCAAAATATTCCCCGGACAATGTACCGATAACCTTCTCTGTCAGTTCCCCGGCCTTCTCCGGCGCAAGCGTGGCATCATCCCACTCAAATAAAACAAGCGCCGCCTTTAACGCCATCATCCGGTCAAGATATGGTTTTAATGCTTCAAATACAGAATTCATTGCTGTTTCCTCCTTTTTCTTTCATCGTTTTTTCAACAGTTTTTCATCATTTCTTTCATCATGGAGCATCAATACTTCAAAACAAACTGCTTTTAGTTTTCCCCCTGGACATCTTCTTATACACAAACCCGCATAAACCATCCCCCGGGCCAGCGGCTGAACGCAGACAAGGACGCGGGAGGTTCGGTTTTGACGAAGCAGAAACATCGGTTCCCCGAGTAATTGCAGCAGCACAGGAGATTCTTGATTTCCTGAAAAGTTTGCAGCAATCCGGCAGTATCTAAAGTATTTAAACTATCCAAACTATCTAAATATTCTTTGTATAACGACAGGAAGGGAAGTTGCTGCAGCCGTAAAAGCTGCCGTATCTCCCTTCTCGTTTTATAAGTTCACCTTTGCACCGGGGACAGATAAGTTTAGAAGAAAGCGTTTTTTCCTGCCGGGGTGTTTTTGCCTTCTGAAGCTTTGCCATCGCCTCATAGCATTTCTGGTTCATCTGACAGTCCGCCAATGCCCGGTGCGCCCCCTGGGTTGAAAACTTAAAATGCGACGCCAGGTCAACCAGGCGGTGGCGGGAAAGTTCAGGAAGACATTTTCGGGCAAGATAGAGGGTGTCAATATAATCATTCGCCACAGCCCTGCCCAGGCCTTCTTCTGCGGCAATATAGATGAATTTCATATCAAAGGTGTGGATATTATGGCCTACCAGCACAAAATCCCCGACAAAGTCAAGGAATTTCCCCAAAACCTGATGAATCGAAGGAGAATCCTTAACCATATCATCCGTAATCCCGTTAATCGCCGTAGCCCCATAGGGAATCGGACGGCCGGGATTAACTAAGGTGGAAAAAGTTTCGACGACCTTTCCAGCCTTTACCTTTAAGCCGGACAATTCGATAATCTTATCCGTCAAAGGACTTAATCCCGTCGTTTCCAGGTCGAATACCACATAATCGTCTATGTATTCCGCACGCCGTTTTCCTCGCTGCCGTTTTTCCATAATGTTTTCTCCTGTATGTTTTCTCCTGTAATTGATTTCCGTATCGTTTCTTTAGTGATTTTTCTGTAATCTTTTTCCTGTACAGCTTCTCCGGTAAGTTTATTCCCGAATCGTTACTCCTGCGATTTTCTCCGGTTACTTCTGCAATTTTCTCTGGCTGTTCCTATGATTTTCTCCGGTTACTTCTGTGATTTTCTCTGGCTGCTCCTATGATTTTCTCCGGTTCAGATTCCCAGCATATCCGCCACATCCAACGGTTTTTCCGCCAAAAACTTCGGGTGAAATGCCTCCAGCTCTTCTCTTCCGCGGAATCCCCACACCGCGCCTACGGCATCCAGCCCGGCATTTGCCGCGGTTTCCATATCGGTATTCGTATCGCCCATGTACAGGCACTCCTCCCTGCTTACCTTTAAGGCATCCATCACCATAAAGGCCCCCGCCGGATCTGGTTTCTTAGGGATACTCTCCTGCTCTCCCAGAATATAGTCAAAAAAGCCTTTTCCATACACCGCTTCCACCGTTTCAATGCCGCGCTGGTGAGGCTTATTCGTCAGCACAGCAAGCTTCATCCCCGCTTTCTTCATACGGTTAAGCAGTTCCATCATTCCCGGGTAAGGTTCAAGGTCATGCAGACAATGCTTGCGGAATAATTCCTGATACAGGGGAAGGGACGCCTCAAAATGCACTAACTCCTTATCCCCGCTGGCAAGCAGGCTTCTCTCCATCTGCTTTTTATAACCGTTTCCCACCATTTTCATCATCGCCTCTTCCCCCACCGGTTCTAAGCCAAACCGCGCTAAAACCAGGTTTGTGGTGTAGGTTAATGCATGAATCGTGTTAATAATCGTTCCGTCAAGGTCAAAAATGCAACAGGTGTATTGCGTGTTGTTCATTGTGGTTTCCTCCATTGTCTATTTAAGTCTGACATCAAAAAAATCAATCTTATATATTTTTTAAAATAATTTTTTATCCGGCTGCCCTTCTGCTTCTCCGATCATCACATTTTTACCAGAAAACGCAAAACCATATTTCCATATCCTTTCCGAAGATATTCCCCGATCACGCAATACCATCTCATATTTCTTTTGCTCAATCTGTTCCAGGGCCGCCTTTACTGCTTCTTCCAGTGTTTCCCCGCGCCGCGTATGGACAACCTTAAATTCTATGATAAATGCATCCATATTTTTATCTCTTGGCTCCAGCATAATATCATAACGCCCAAATCCGCTTTCTTTGTTTGATGAAATATAGTATCTGTCCCGCAATTCCACCATCAGTCCCAATACAAAACCATGGTAGAACCTTTCCGGCTG
>VSOC01000088.1 GCA_009774615.1 Lachnospiraceae bacterium | reverse complement strand
GATGAACCAGCAGACCGAGGATTTATTAGTTAAGGCGATTACCGAGTATAAAGCACAGCGCTAGAAGGCAGGTGAACCATCATGGCATCCATGAGAGATATAAAGCGAAGACGCGCCAGTATTCAGAGCACGGAACAGATCACCAAAGCCATGAAGCTGGTTTCCACGGTTAAGCTGCAAAAATCCAAGACAAGGGCAGAGGAATCGGCACCCTACTTTAATATGATGTATGATACCATCTGTTCGATTCTGCGCCGTTCGGGAAATATTGAACATAAATATCTCCAGGCGGGGGCATCGAAGAAAAAGGCGGTCATTGCCATTACCTCGAACCGCGGTCTAGCCGGTGGCTATAATAACAATATTATCCGGCTGATTACGGGAAGCGAGGAGCTGCCGGCGGCGGAAACGGAAGTTTACGCTATCGGGCGCAAGGGCAGGGACGGCCTGGTGCGGAAGGGTTATAACATTAAAGCGGATTATTCGGAGGTTATCAACGAGCCGACCTACCAGGACGCATCGGAGATAACCGCAGAACTTCTGGAAGCCTTTGCCCGGGGAGAGATAGGCGAGATTTACCTTGCCTACACCTTCTTTAAGAACACCGTTACCCATATTCCAAAGCTTGTTAAGCTGCTTCCGGTGGAGGCAACCACAGAGGATGGAGAAGGGCAGGGCAAGGATCTGCTGATGAACTATGAGCCGAATGAGGATGAGGTTCTTAATGCTATCATTCCTAAATATATGAGCAGCCTGATTTACGGCGGTCTTTTAGAGGCATTAGCCAGCGAAAACGGCGCACGTATGACGGCAATGGACTCGGCAACCAGCAATGCAGAGGAAATGATCGAGGCGTTAAGCCTGCAGTATAACCGGGCGCGTCAGGGCTCCATTACCCAGGAGCTGACAGAAATTATTGCCGGGGCGAATGCTATCAGTTAGCTTAACCTGGTAGAAATAAAAGCGGTTACTGTAAACGCAAGGAAACCGTAACCCAAGACAGCTTTAGGGAGGCTTTCCGGAAGCTGTAAACGATGTAGAAAGAGGAGAAGAAACAAGATGGCAGAACAAAACACAGGTAAAATCACACAGATTATCAGTGCTGTGTTGGATATTAAGTTCAGCCAGGGGCATTTGCCGGAAATCAATGATGCAATTAACATCACCATGAAGGACGGCAAAAAGCTTGTGGCAGAGGTATCCCAGCATCTGGGTGATGATACGGTTCGTTGTATCGCCATGGGTTCTACCGACGGTCTGGTAAGAGGGATGGAGGCTGTAGCAACAGGCGCACCCATTACCGTTCCGGTAGGTGAGAAAACCCTGGGACGTATCTTTAACGTTCTGGGCGATCCGATTGACAACCAGCCCGCTCCAACGGTGGAGAAGCATCTTCCTATCCATAGAAAAGCACCGACTTTTGAAGAACAGTCCACAGAAACCGAGATCCTGGAAACGGGAATCAAGGTTGTAGACCTTCTCTGCCCTTACCAGAAAGGTGGTAAGATTGGTCTGTTCGGCGGCGCGGGTGTAGGAAAGACGGTATTAATCCAGGAGCTTATCCGTAATATTGCAACCGAGCACGGCGGATACTCCGTATTCACCGGCGTAGGCGAGCGTACCCGTGAGGGTAATGACTTATACTATGAAATGAAGGAATCCGGCGTTATCAATAAGACGACCATGGTATTCGGTCAGATGAACGAGCCGCCGGGGGCGCGTATGCGTGTAGGTCTTACCGGGCTCACCATGGCAGAGTACTTCCGTGATGAAGGCGGAAAGGACGTACTTTTGTTTATTGACAATATTTTCCGTTTCACCCAGGCAGGTTCCGAGGTGTCCGCACTGCTTGGCCGTATGCCTTCCGCAGTAGGTTATCAGCCGACACTGCAGACGGAGATGGGTGCACTGCAGGAGCGTATTACTTCCACAAAGAGCGGTTCCATCACCTCTGTACAGGCGGTTTACGTGCCTGCGGATGACCTTACCGACCCGGCTCCGGCAAATACCTTCGCCCATCTGGACGCGACGACGGTACTTTCCCGTTCTATCGTGGAATTAGGTATTTATCCGGCGGTTGACCCGTTAGAGTCCACCTCCCGTATCCTTGACCCGCGTATCGTCGGTGAGGACCATTACAAGGTAGCCCGCGGTGTGCAGGAAGTATTGCAGAAATATAAGGAATTACAGGATATTATCGCCATGTTAGGTATGGACGAGCTTTCCGAAGAAGATAAGCTGACCGTATCCCGTGCGCGTAAGATCCAGAGATTCCTGTCCCAGCCATTCTTCGTTGCCGGACAGTTTACCGGTCTGGAAGGACGTTATGTACCATTAAGCGAAACCATTCAGGGCTTTAAAGAGATTCTGGAAGGCAAGCACGATGATATCCCGGAGAATCTGTTCTTAAATGCAGGTAATATCGATGATGTTCTCGCCCGTGTGAAATAGGGGGGAAGGCTATGGCAGATGTCTTTAAATTAGAAGTAATTACCCCGGATAAAACTTTTTATCAGGGGGAAGCCCAGATGGTGGAATTAACCACTACCGAAGGGCAGATTGGTGTTTATGCCAGGCATATTCCGCTGACCGCGATTGTAGCACCGGGGATTTTGAAGATTCATGAGGGCAGCGAGGTAAAGAAGGCCACATTGATGGCAGGCTTTATCCAGGTAATGCCCGAACAGGTCACGATTATGGCAGAAGTTGCCGAGTGGCCGGAGGAAATCGACGAGAAGCGTGCACAGGAAGCTAAAGGAAGAGCCGAAAAGCGCCTTTCCGGCGGCGGTGCGGAACTTGATGTGGCAAGAGCCGAATTAGCGCTTAAGAGGGCGCTGGTGCGGCTGGAAGCACGGCGTTAGGCGGAAGGGTTTTTGGCGCGGTATTCCATGGCTAACCGAAAATCTGAAAATAAACAAAAGAACACTCCTGCCGGGAAAGCGGCGGGGGTGTTTTTTGCAGAAATCTTTGCGGAAATTGAAAAAATTGGTTGTAATTGCCAGGAAAATGCGGTATAATGTAATCCGTGATTGAAAAGGGCTCGTAGCTTAGTTGGGAAAGCGCTGCGTTCGCAACGCAGAGAGCGTGGGTTCGAGTCCCATCGGGTCCATAGAGAAAAACTCCTGAAAACGCCGGAATGTTGAGGAAAGGCGGGGTTTCGGGAGTTTTTGTGTTATTTTAAATTGTTTTCACTAATTTTAAGTCGCTGCGGGGGCCTTTGCGGAGGTTTATGCGGTAAACTTCCGGCATTTCATAAATCCCCCATTTCGTATGTAAATATTCTTTTGACGGATCGAGTTTGGCTTTTTTGGCGGGTTTTGATGAAATTGTGCGGGCAGATGAGGGGGCGGCTACCTGGGGCGCTGTGGTTGCTTCCTGCCTTAGCAGTTCGCCCTGCCCCAATTGGCGGCGCATCATTTGAGATTCACGGTACTGTTCGGCGTTTGGAATTTTCGTAAATTCAACCGTTTTATCAAAATTCTTTTTTACAACAGCTTCAATTTCTTCAAGCGTTACATGAAAAAATTCTCTTCGTGTATTAATCATATTCACTTTTCTGTCATCAAATGCTCTGTGGAGCGCGGATTCAAGCGCCGGGGCATCATCACTGAAAATCATTGCATGTACATCAAAGGCAAAAGGAACGGATGCATCGCCAAGTTCGTCCACGCGATCCATTGGCTCTAATCTTCTTGTCATTCCGATTTTGTAAATATTTTCCCCGAATGAACCGATATTTGAAATAATATAAACGTAGCCGGCGCGTTGGTTTGCTTCTCTGTAATCGATTTTCTTTATTTCTTCTTCAATGCTGTTAAGCTGCTGCTGCATTTCAAGGCGTCTTTCTTCTAAAATCGTGCGTTCTATTTCATTTGCGGACTGCATTTGCACTTCAATGCGATGAAGCGCATTTTTGTAATGCATTCTTTCTTTTTCGCTTGTTTTTCTTGCTTCTTCGATTTCTTTTTGCAGCTTCTGCGCTTCCCTCTGTTCTTCCCGGATACGCTTTTGTTCTTCCTTCTCCTCCTGTTTTTTCATCGCATATTCATAACAAAGGTTCATTTCCTGTAATTTCAAATCCAGATAAGACGGCGTGATGGAAATCTGCATTTTGGAATTTAATTTGTTTAAGTCTTCGCAGGATTTGATAATTCTTTTACGTATGGATTCAACATTGTTAAATTTTACCTTATCAATAATGGCTTCACATTCATTGTTAAAGGCACGTAAAATCTGCTTTACGTTATCCGCCACCAGCTTTTTGCCCTGCGCGAGGCTGTTGTTGTAAGTAAAGTTATTGGGAAATGTCGCAGCAGTGTTATTTTTTATCATTGCTTTTTGCTTTTCCCGAACTACCGCAATTTTGTCTTTATAGATTTCGGAGTTCATCAAATTGTAGACAGGCGTGTAAAGTCCAAAGTCCTGGTATAATATTTCGTCATCTAAAAAGATAATCGATTTTCTTTTCTCTCGGATTTCACTGTTTAAAGAAAAGATTTCCTGGATGATTTTTTGCTTTTGTTCCCTCTGATTTTCAATTTCTACTTGAATGGATTCTTTTTCAGCGATAAGCCGCTGGATTTCAGCATTTATGGATACAGCAGTTTTCATTTCCGGTGTGAGAAGAGCGTTTAAATAATCATTTTCTGCCGTAAGCCGTTCAATATCCGTTTTAAATTGCTTTGTCTTAAAAACATCGCTTATCCCCATAGCTTTTCCTCTTTTCTTGTTGTACTTTTGATAAAATTTTGGTTGTTGTAAGAAGAGATTATTTGTGGCATTTTCTGCTGTTAATGGTTAAAGCCGGATAGTATGCGGCAACTGCACTAGAGTTGTATCTTTGACATAAGTGCTTCTTGTAGAATTTGGGAAAAATTTAAGCCCATGGCAGTCGCAGCTTCATTGAGCCATTCGGGAATGGTAAGTGTTTTTTTGACTGCTTTATTGCTATATATTTTTCTGTATTCTAAAGTGTCACAGGCTACATAATTTACAAATTCACCATTTTTTAAAGGGATATCGGTTTCTTTCGATGGTAAAGGTATATCCCGGCCATCTTTTTCGTACCCATAAAGGACAAGGGCAAGGACATCTTCGGCCATGATAAGGCCGTCAACGATATCATCCCCACAGGTATAGCAATCTTCCAGATCAGGAAAGCGAATAGAAAAGCCACCCTCATCTTCGGGAGTGAAAATTGCAGGATAAGCATATTTTGACATAAAAAACTCCTTTCTATAATTTAATAGTAACACGTATCAATACGTCTGTCAACAAAGAAATGCTAAGATAATATTTACAAAAAATTCTGTTTGTAAGAAAGCTGTAAGAGGAAGAAACCCGTTTTTTAGTTGCATATCTTGGAAAAACAGGGTATAATCATTGTAGTAATGGATAGGTTTCCCTGTCCTGTATCCGCGGAAGAGAGTACAAGGAAGTTTTTCCGCGTTTGTAGTCCAAAACAGAATTTTACAGAAACATTGCAGGAGGATAGAATTATGAAATTGCATAAGAAACAGTTATTGGCGATGGGATTGGCCGCAGGCTTATCCGTATTGTCCGTAATCCCGGCTATGGCTGGGGAGTGGGCACAGTTAGAGGGCGGAGAATTCTGGCAGAAGCGCTATGTGGAAGCTGACGGAACCTATCCGACCAGTACATGGAAGGAAATTGACGGTAATGTTTATTACTTTGATCAGGACGGCTTCACCGTTACCGGATGGCGCTTCATTGATCAGAACTGGTATTATTTTGAAACCAACGGCGTAAGGATGTCGAATCTGGTTTGCAATGGAGGCCGCCTGGACGAGAACGGACTCTGGGTAACGGATAAGATTCCGCCGACTTCTTCAACCACGGCTACACCGGAGGATACCACTTACTGGACGGCAAAACTGATTGAATATAACCTGATGGATAAGGAATTCCAGGCGAATGCCGACGGTTCATTCAGCATGACCTGTGCCTACGATCTGTATGCTACACGGCCGGATTTACTGAATACGGTTTTTGCCAAGGCAGCTTACACCTTCCCGCAGGGATTTTCCTATGAGTGGTCGATGATAAACGGCATTTTCAACTTTAAGGTAACGAATGTAGGGTCTGCTCAGTAAGCAGCGATGAAAAACTAACGGCAGATAAGCTGTCCGTTCTGAATGTTGTTCAGGATGGGCAGCTTTTTGATGGGTAAATAGTGCAGAGAAGTAAAGCGTACATGGGCACAGCATTTTTCATAACTTGTTTGTGCCTTGAGCGAAGCGAAAGGAATGATTAAAAACATGAAAGCGTTAGTGATGGCAGAAAAGCCTTCGGTGGGCAGGGATATTGCGCGGGTGTTAAAGTGTACGAAAAATATTAACGGGGGAATCGAAGGGACAAATTATGTCGTGACCTGGGGACTTGGACATCTGGTGACCCTGGCCGACCCGGAGGACTATGATAAACGCTATAAAGAGTGGAAGATGGAAGATCTTCCCATGCTTCCGGAAACCTTCCGCCTGGAAGTTATCCGACAGACGGCAAAGCAGTATCAGGCGGTGAAGGCCCTGCTGCACCGGAAGGATATCGATCAGGTGATCATTGCCACGGATGCGGGAAGAGAAGGGGAGTTGGTTGCACGGCTGATTTTAAAGAAGGCCGAGTGCAAAAAACCATTGAAGCGGCTCTGGATATCCTCGGTTACGGATAAGGCGATACGGGAGGGATTTGCGCATTTAAAGGACGGAAAGGAGTACGAACCGCTGTACGACGCAGCGATGTGCAGGGCAGAGGCGGACTGGCTGGTGGGTATTAACGCAACCCGTGCCCTGACCTGTAAATACAACGCACAGCTTTCCTGCGGCCGGGTACAGACGCCTACACTTGCCATGATTGCCGCCAGGGAGAAGGAAATCCGGGACTTTGTGCCGAAAAAATATTACGGGCTTTCGGCAAGGTGGAAGATGGGGGCAGATAAAGACAGCAGGAATAAAAATGCGGCAGGAATATTGACGCTGACCTGGCAGGATGAAAAGTCGAAAAGTTTTCGCTCATTTGACCGGCAGCGGATGGAGGAGATGAAAAAGCTGCTTGACGGGAAGGACGGCACCGTAAAAGAGGTTCGCAAAACATCAAAGAAAAAGCAGGCACCGCTTCTCTATGATTTAACCGAACTGCAGCGGGAGGCAAATAAGAGATTTCATTACTCGGCCAAAGAAACCTTAAATATTATGCAGCGGCTTTATGAGAATCACAAGGTGCTTACCTATCCCCGGACGGATTCGCGCTATCTGACCGGCGATATTCTGCCTACGATTAAAGAGCGCCTGAAAGCCTGCGGCGTGGGTCCTTATAAAAAGCTGGCAGGGGCATTGGTAAACCGCCCCCTTCCGGATAAACCGTTTTTTGTCAATAATGCTAAGGTGTCCGATCACCATGCCATTATTCCCACGGAGCAGTTCGTCCAGTTGGAACATATGACCATTGACGAGCGCCGTATTTATGATCTGGTGGTGCGGCGGTTTCTGGCTGTGCTTTATCCGGCTTATTGCTATGAACAGGTGAATTTAACGGTTTCTGTGGGCAATGCGCTGTTTACTGCCCGCGGTGTTGTGGTTAAAGATCCGGGATGGAAGGCCGTGTACCAGGAGGGAAAGGAAAGCTGGGAAGAAGACGAGGACTGGGATGAGGAAAAGGAAGGTTATTCTTCCTCTGCCGGGAGAAGAGAGGAAGCTGAAGCTGTGCCAAAGAGTCAGCAGCTTCCCGCATTGCAGGCCGGGGATGTTCTTCAAGGACTGGCAATTTGTCTGACCGAGGGAAAGACGAAGCCGCCGGCGCATTTTAATGAGGCAAGCCTTCTTTCGGCTATGGAAAATCCAACGGCCTATTTGCAGACCCGGGATAAAGCTATGGAAAAGACCCTGGGGGAAACCGGGGGACTGGGAACGGTGGCAACCAGGGCGGATATTATTGAAAAGCTTTTTTCCAGCTTCCTTTTGGAAAAGCGTGGGACGGATATTTTACTGACATCCAAGGGAAAGCAGCTTCTGGAACTGGTTCCGGAGGACTTAAAAAAGCCGGAACTGACCGCGGACTGGGAGATGAAGCTTTCCCGCATTGCCCGGGGAGGTCTGAAGCGAAATATGTTTATGAAGGATATCCGGGGGTATTCTAAGGAACTTATTGGGCAGATTAAACAGGGAGAGGGAAGCTTTCGCCATGATAACCTGACGAATACGAAATGTCCGAACTGCGGTAAGCGAATGCTTGCGGTCAAGGGGAAAAACAGCGAGATGCTTGTCTGTCAGGATCGGGCCTGCGGATATCGGGAAACCATTTCCCGCACATCCAATGCAAGATGTCCCAACTGCCATAAAAAGATGGAACTGCGCGGGAAGGGCGATAAGCAGATTTTTGTCTGTGCCTGCGGCTATAAGGAAAAACTGGCAGCCTTCCAGGAACGGCGCAAAAGGGAAGGAGCAGGGGTGACGAAAAAAGATGTGGCGCAGTATATGAACCGACAGAAAAAAGAGGCAATGGAACCGTTAAACAATGCCTTAGCCCAGGCTCTGGCGGGGCTGAAAATGGATACAGATCATTGAGTTCGAGTAACGCTCTAAAGTCCGGAAAGCCAGTGTTTATGCGGTTTTCCAGGATTTTTCTTATTGTGCCGCGGCATGATTATGATATTATTTTTCAGAGCCAGGGGCATGAAAGATAAGAAGCGGGAAAAATGGTGCAGGGAGAAGATTATGCAGAAATTACAGGAAGTAGTATTGTATTACCAGGCGGTGAAGGAAACAGGAGCAGCAGACAAGACCGATGCAGAAAATAAGGCAAAGACGGCAGATAAGGAGAAAGAAAAGGCCGTTCGTATGATGAAAAGTGTCCTGGTTCGCATGGGTGTGCGGATTAAAAATATCGGCCCTGAACAGGTTATGGAAAAAGTAGGTTATCTGGCGGGAATAGAAGGCTTTACTTCTTTATCTCAGGATGAACAGCAAAACAAGGATAAGGAAAAGAATGGACAGGAAAACCTTCCGGTATTGTCCCGGGATGTACTGGTAATGAAAAATTTTTCAAGCAGCAGGATTGATATGCTTCTTGCCGGATTGCGGAAAGCCGGTGTTCCCAAAATTGAATTAAAGGCTGTGATTACTCCGCAGAATGCAGAATGGACATTTTATCAATTATACCAGGAATTGGAAAAGGAACATGAATCTTTTCAAAAATAAGGATAAAAAGCTTTGGAATAAAAATAAAGAGATTGGAGAAACTTTTTATGGGTGGTTTAAACACATGAAGAGAGTCGGCGGAAAAAGAGGTTATTGTGCAGAGGATTAATGGTTTCTGTGCATTTATATAACCGGAAGAGAACTCTCGAATCAAAAGGAGGTTTTTCCATGAGTAAAGCATTAGACGGAACTGCGCTGACCATTGGAATTATCGGTGCGGTAAACTGGGGATTAATTGGATTTTTTAATTTTAATCTGGTGTCCTTCTTATTTGGAAGTAACTGGTTTTCACGTATTCTCTATGCCTTGGTGGGATTGTGCGGGCTGTATCTTCTGACCTTTTACGGCAGGACTGACAGTATGAAACAGTAACGGCAGGAGAAGAAACGGGGACAAGAACAACAAAGGAAAACGCAGGGGAAGAAAAAACAAAAGCAGCAGGAACAAAAGCAGCAAGAATAAAAAAGACAGGTTTAGAAAATGGAAAAGCAGCGGTACAGACGGATTTTTGGTGTGTACGGCTGCTTTTTGCGGTTTTTTGCAGATGTGTGATTTTAAAAAGTTCTAAACATGAAATAACCATTTACAATTTTCGCAGATATTGCTATGATACAGAGGACAGGAAAGAAGAAGCGGAGGTTAAGTGATGATTTTTATTGGAGGCATAAGTCAGGGAATGAAGGCGCTGGCCTATACGGGGCTGATAACCTGTTCATTTTGTAAAAGTACAACATCTTGTGAGTTATTAATGACTTACTATTATTTCAGTTTCTTTTTTATTCCGCTGTTTAAGTGGAACAAGCATTTTCTGGTAAAGATGAACTGCTGTGATGCGGTTTATGAATTAAATCCATTGAAGGGAAAAGCAATTGCCCGGGGAGAACAGGTGGCGATTAACCCGGAGGATTTAAGTCTTTTGGAGGACGGCAAGATAAGACGGAACCAGGCTGCTGGACAGGAAATCGAGGGCGCAGATTCTGAAAAAACCCTGCGCTGCCCGATCTGTAAATATGAGGCTCCCGGGGATTCTAATTACTGCCCTAAGTGCGGACAGCGGCTGCGGTAACAGTTTTGTGACAGAAGCCGGTTTGCGGCTGTGGGTTGTAAAGGTAAGGGAGAAATTACGGTGAATATGTGTTCGGCAACAAAATTGTGCAAGGAACAGGAAAAGGGGACAGGAAGATGATTACAACGGTGATTTTTGATATGGATGGGGTATTAATTGACAGTGAACCCGTATATTTGGAGGCAATGCTGGAGTTTGGACAGCATAAGCGGCCGGGGCTTCTGGAAAAGGATATCTGTGCTATCGTAGGAAGGACATCGCAGGATAGCTGGGGAATTATGGAAAAAGCAATTAAAAACGGGCAGAACTGGAAGGAACTTCGGCATGACTACCGGGAATGGATTGATGTGAGCCAGGGGCTGGACTATACCCGGATTTTTCGGGAAGAGGCCAGAAGTCTTCTGAAGGAATTAAAACAGCGGGGATATCGGATAGCCCTGGCTTCATCCACGCATCGTCAGCTGGTTCTCCATGTACTGTTCCAGAATCAAATCCTGCAATATTTTGAACGGATAATTACCGGCGACCAGTTTAAAAAGAGCAAGCCTGATCCGGAAATTTACCATTATACAGCAAAGGCCATGGGCGTTAAAGAAGAGGAATGTTTTGTTCTTGAGGATTCCACCGTGGGAATACAGGCAGCACATGATGCCGGAATGACCGTAGCGGCACTGATTGATGACCGTTTTGGCTTTGACCGCAGCCTTGCTGATTATGAAGTGGAGAGTGTAAATAAGATTCTGGATTACCTTCCGGAAAAAAACAGGTAAAGCGCAGAAAAAATCAACATACAGCGCATGAAGATAAGAAAAGTAATCAAGGAGCAGCAGGCAAAAAAGAAAGGCGGGATGGCAAATGATATGGATTCGCGGCGGAAGGGTAATTGACCCGAAATCAGGGCGTGACCAGAGAGCAGATATCGTTCTGGAGGGGAGCCGGATTGCACAGATACTTTGGAAAGAAGAAGGCAGGGAAGAGGAAGCGGCTAAGGGAATTGCGTCATGTTCTTATGCTAAGATCATCGATGCTTCAGGGCTGGTGGTAGCGCCCGGGCTGGTGGATGTGCATGTTCATTTTAGAGATCCGGGTTTTATCTATAAAGAAGATATCTTTACCGGGGCAGCGGCTGCGGCCAAGGGCGGTTTTACCACGGTAGTCTGCATGGCCAATACAAATCCTAAGATTGACAACGTGGAAACATTGAAAGAAGTGCTGGAAAAGGGAAAGAAAACACCTATCCATGTTCTGGCCTGCGGCGCGGTTTCCATGGGATTCGGCGGTAAGGAACTGACGGATATGGAAGCTTTAAAGGAAGCCGGAGCCGTGGGTTTTACGGATGATGGTATTCCCCTGACGGACGGCAGGTTTGTAAAACAGGCCATGGAAGCTGCGGCACGTCTGGGACTTCCGATAAGCCTTCATGAAGAGGAACCGGCATTTATTGCCCAAAACGGCATTAACCATGGAAAAGTATCGGAAAAACTTGGAATAATTGGCTCACCTTCTCTTGCCGAGGACAGCCTTGTCGCCAGGGACTGTATGATTGCCCTTCACACCCAGGCGGCTGTGGAGATTCAGCACATCAGTTCTAAAAATGCCGTGGCTGCTGTGCGGATGGCAAAAGCACTGGGGGCAAACCTGTGGGCTGAAGTAACCCCCCATCATTTTACCCTGACAGAAGAAGCCATAGAAAAACACGGCAGCCTTGCTAAAATGAACCCGCCCCTGCGAAAAGAAGAAGATCGCCAGGCATTGATTGCAGGATTAAAAGACGGAACCATTGCAATTATTGCCACGGATCATGCGCCGCACAGCCGGGAAGAGAAAGAAAAACCGCTGATGGATTCCCCGAGCGGAATTATCGGCCTGGAAACCTCATTGGCACTGGGGCTTCGTGAACTGGTGCACAAAGGGCATCTCTCGCTTGTAGAATTAATGCAGAAAATGAGCCTGAACCCGGCACAGCTTTACCAGTTGGACAAAGGCCGATTAGAAGAAGGTGCACCGGCAGACCTGGTAATTTTCAATGAGCATGAGGTGTGGAAGGCAGAATCCTTCATATCCAAAGCCAGCAACAGCCCGTTTTTGGGGGAAACATTTGAAGGCAAGGTAAAGATGACGATTTGCGGCGGAAAAGTCGTTTATCAGGATAAGGAATATAGCGGCTAAAGCAGCCGTGTTTTGGTGTAAGAGTCCGGCGAACCGGACTCTTTGTTTTATTTGTCATTTTCGCAGGCGATAAGACAGTACAATAAAGATAATACAAAAACCTTAATTGTCAGCAGCATCCGATTCAGCCACAGTAAAGGTAAATCTCTTTCTTGCCATCTCGTCGCTGTCAAGATATTCATCATAGGTCGTAATTTTATCAATCAATTTTCCATTAATAATCTCCATAATGCGATTTGCCGTAGTCTGTACGATTTGATGGTCGCGGGAGGAAAAAATCATCACTCCGGGAAACTTAATCATCCCGTTATTCAGGGCTGTAATCGCCTCCATATCCAGATGATCCGTCGGTTCATCCAGCATTAACACATTGGCACCGGAAATCATCATCTTGGAAAGCATACAGCGAACCTTCTCACCGCCGGAAAGTACGCGGACCTTCTTCACCCCATCTTCTCCGGCAAACAGCATACGTCCCAGGAAGCCGCGCACATAGGTGACATCTTTTTCGGGCGAGTACTGGGTCAGCCAATCCACAATCGTATCATCATTATCAAATTCCGCGCTGTTATCCTTGGGGAAATAGGACTGTGTGGTCGTCAGTCCCCATTTATAGCTGCCTTCGTCCGGTTCCATTTCCCCGGATAAAATTTTAAAAAGGATGGTTTTTGCATGTTCGTTCGGGCCGACCAGGGCGACCTTATCTTCCCGGCCTAAGATAAACGAAATATCATCCAAAACCTTTACCCCGTCAATGGTCTTGGAAAGATGCTCAACGGTAAGGACTTCGTTTCCGATTTCTCTTGACGGGCGGAAGTCGATGTAGGGATATTTTCGGCTGGAGGGCTTGATTTCATCCAGCTCAATCTTTTCTAAGGCACGCTTTCTGGAAGTCGCCTGCTTGGACTTGGAAGCATTAGCGGAGAAACGCTGGATAAATTCCTGAAGTTCTTTAATTTTCTCTTCTTTCTTGCGGTTGGCTTCCTTCATCTGCTTAATCATTAACTGGCTGGACTCGTACCAGAAATCATAATTTCCGGCATAAAGCTGAATCTTTCCATAGTCGATATCGGCAATGTGCGTGCAGACTTTGTTTAAGAAATAACGGTCGTGGGATACGACGATAACCGTATTGTCAAAGTTAATTAAAAATTCTTCCAGCCACGCGATGGCATCCAGATCCAGATGGTTGGTCGGCTCGTCCAGAAGCAGGATATCGGGGTTCCCAAATAAAGCCTGGGCAAGCAGAACCTTTACCTTCTGTGCACCAGTCAGGGAAGATACCTGGTTATAGTGAAGTTCCGGCTCAATCCCTAAACCGTTTAAGAGGTTTGCCGCGTCGGATTCTGCCTCCCAGCCGTTCATGGTGGCAAACTCGCCTTCCAGTTCAGCCGCTTTGATGCCGTCCTCGTCGCTGAAATCCTCTTTCATGTAGATGGCTTCTTTTTCCTTCATAATTTCGTACAGGCGGGCATTTCCCATAATCACCGTGTCCAGTACGGGAAATTCATCGTATTTAAAATGGTCCTGCTGCAAAAAGGAAAGCCGTTCCCCGGGAGTAATGGCAATTTCTCCGTTAGTGGAATCTAACTGTCCGGACAATATTTTTAAAAAGGTGGACTTTCCTGCGCCGTTGGCACCGATTAAACCATAGCAGTTTCCCTCGGTGAACTTAATATTTACATCTTCAAACAGCGCCTTTTTCCCGATTCGCAGTGTAATGTTGTTTGCACTAATCATCTTTGTTTTTTCCCTTTCTTTTACTTTTTTGAACGATTATGTTTCCTGTGTTTTGCAATGCTGTGTTTACTGTTTCTTGAAAAAAAGAGGTCGTCCGGCCTCTTTTTTGATTACTCTTATTGTACCTGATATTTCATAATTTGCAAGCAGAAAATCATCGTCCGTCCCAGGATTCTTACAAAAAACAGAGATTTTTATTAATTTATTGTTTTTCGATAAAAATTTATTGAAATTCGAGAGCGAATATGGTAAAGTATGGGTGAAATTAATGTTGCTGTGCATCTGTGAACCATAACAAATCCATGAACCGATGATGATGAGTATAACGAGTGCGGGCTGTCCGGGAATGAACGGGGCGCTGCACCGGGAGAATAAGGAGGAATGAGATGAATGAAAAATGGTCATATAAACAGTCGGTAGTTTTGACAAAAATCTGTATTCTGCTGTTTAGCGCCGCGTATTTTGGTGTAATATTTACTTGTCCGCTGCTAACCAGGCGTTTTCTATATTACAGCTGCAGTGCAGCCGGGGTTTATAAGGAAACATGGCTGTTCAATGTCACGATTTATGCCTGTGCGGTTCCCATAGGGATTCTTTTGTGGAATTTGTGGAAGCTTGTGGGGGATATCGGACTGGAAGAGATTTTTACGGGGGAAAATATCCGGCGTCTTCGGATCATTTCCTGGATGTGCTTTGCTGTAGCCTTTATCTGCCTGCTTTCCATGACTTATGATTTCTTCTGGGGGATATTTGCCGCATGTATGGTATTTATGGGAATGCTTATCCGGGTGATTAAAAATACATTCGAGCGGGCAAGGGAACTGAAAGAAGAAGTTGACTATACGATTTAAGATTGGGGGTAATTTATGTCCATCATCGTAAATTTAGATGTGGTTATGGCCAAGCGGAAAATATCTGCCGGAGAATTGGCCGAAAAAGTGGGAATAACGCCTGCCAATCTTTCCATTTTAAAAAATAATAAGGCAAAGGCCGTGCGGTTTTCCACACTGGAAGAAATCTGCCGGGTACTGGAATGTCAGCCCGGGGATATTTTAGCTTATATACCGTCAAAAAAGAACGAAGAGGATTAGCAAGTCCATGAAGCGTGAAGGAGGTAAATGACTGTTAAAACAAAATCATAAAAAATTATAAATATATGTTGATTTTTATAATTTTTGTTGATAGAATAAAGTATAAACATTATAAG
>VSOC01000087.1 GCA_009774615.1 Lachnospiraceae bacterium | reverse complement strand
ATAGCGGAAATTGGACTTGAACCAACGACACCGCGGGTATGAACCGCGTGCTCTAGCCAGCTGAGCTATTCCGCCAGGTCTATGGGGCCTATAGGGCTCGAACCTATGACCCTCTGCTTGTAAGGCAGATGCTCTCCCAGCTGAGCTAAGACCCCATAATGTCGCTTTTTTGCGACTGCCAGAATAGTATACCGCGAATTGTTTCAATTGTCAACAATTTTTTGAAAAAATTTTTAGTTTTTTTTGAATAAAGATTTTTTGCATGTCTTCACGGCAGTTTATTTCTGGTTAAATGTTCTGCCGAGTTGACATAATTTGGCTCAAATGTATATTTTATAGAAGTTTTATAGAATTTTAATCCATCTTGGGAAAAATATAAGCTGAAAAATATCCCATTTGCCGTAATTTATGATATACTAAGGTTATCATGTGTTGATACGCTTCAGGTGGATACGCAGGGCTATAGTGGACGCACATGAACCGTAAACCTTTATGCGTCCACAGATAAGTATTCCGCCATAAATAAACGTCTGCCAGGCGCACTTGGAATACCTGAACTTATGCCGCTTATCCGGCGGCGAACTTTAAAGTAACTACGCAGGAGGGACCATGTATTTTTTTATCGTTAATCCTTGTTCCAGCGGCGGAAGAGGGGAGCGGATATGGAAAAAATTGAAAAAACTTCTGGAGAAGAGAACCGTCAGCTATGAAGCCTATCTGACCAGGCAGCCGGGAGAGGCCCGGGACTATGCGCGGGCGCTGACCGAGAATGTTCAGGAGAAAAGAATTATTGTGGCTGTGGGCGGGGACGGGACATTTAATGAAGTGCTCGATGGCCTGTATTTTTATCCTGAAGTCAGTCTTGGCTATATTCCCGCCGGTTCGGGCAATGACTTTGCCCGCAGTCTGCGTCTTCCTACAAACCCGAAAAGGGCCTTGAATAAGATCCTTCTGTCCCCATATTATCAGTTTTTGGATTATGGGGTGCTCACCTATGGGGATAAGGCAGAGCACCGCCGTTTTGCCGTAAGTGCAGGGATGGGGTTAGACGGTGAAGTCTGTCTTTGTATAAAGCAGGGATTGGTGCAGAAACTTATGCGGCGGCTTCGTCTGGGACGTTTTTCCTATATCCTGTTTGGTCTGGTCCGACTGATAATGGCAAAGCCTTCCCGGGGATATATTATCCTGGATCGGGTAAAGAAAATTGAATTTAACCATATTTATTTTATATCGGCTCATATTCACCCCTTTGAGGGAGGCGGCTTCTGCTTTGCACCGGGAGCCGATGCAGGTGACGGGAAGCTTTCGGTGTGCGTGGTCAGTCACGCAAACAAGAGAAAACTGCTGAATACCCTGATTGCTGCCCTGCTGCGCAGAAAAAAGAATATTCGGGGAATCCGCCGTTATGAGTGTCAGGAGGCTGCCTTTTATATGGAACAGCCGCAGGCGGTTCATACGGACGGTGAGGTCTGCGGGACGTGGAGAATGATAGAGACAGAGTGTATTCGCAAAAAAATCAGAATGATTCTATAATGCTGCGGGCGTATAGTTCATCATTTTTATGAGATTTTGCAGCATCATGCTACGCTTATCAAAAATGGGATAAAGGAAAGGAAACGATAATGAGAATTGGGCAGGGATATGATGTACATTGTCTGGTTGAGGGCAGAAAATTAATTTTGGGAGGGGTGGAAATTCCTTTTGAGCGCGGGCTTTTAGGCCATTCGGACGCGGATGTTCTGGTTCATGCGGTGATGGATGCGCTTTTGGGGGCGGCAGCTTTAGGCGATATCGGGCAGCATTTTCCGGATAGCAATCCCAGGTATAAGGGAATTTCCAGTATTGCTTTACTAAAAGAGGTGGGATGTCTTTTGACCAAAAGCCATTACAGCGTGGGAAATATCGATGCGACCATCATTGCCCAGAGGCCAAAGCTTGCGGCTTACCGTCCGCAGATGGCGGAAAATATTGCCGAAGCATTGGGAATACAGCCAAGCCAGGTCAGTGTAAAGGCAACGACCGAAGAAGGTCTGGGATTTACCGGGCAGGGCGAAGGAATCAGCGCACAGGCCATTGTCTTATTGACAGAAGGGGCAGATTATTGTTATTATGGTTCTGAAACTAATGCAAGGTAAACCTTCATGTGCCCGCAAGTGAGTGCACCACCATGAATAAACGTCTGCCGGGCGCACTTGGAATACCTGAGCTTAGACCGCCTAGTCAGCGGTGAACTTTTAATAGTAAAGAAAAGGTTGCTGTGAACGTGTGAACAGTAATAAGAAAAGGAGAATGAGGGGAAAATAATGAAGATTTATAATACGTTATCCAGGCGGAAAGATGAGTTTGTGCCGTTAGAACCGGGAAAGGTGAAGATGTATGTCTGCGGGCCTACGGTCTATAATTTAATCCACATTGGAAATGCCCGTCCGATGATTATTTTTGACACGGTTCGCCGTTATTTTGAATATAAAGGGTATGAGGTGAATTTTGTTTCCAATTTCACGGATGTGGATGATAAGATTATTAAAAAGGCATTGGAGGAGCACGTAGAATCCGATGTGATTTCCAAGCGCTATATTGAGGAATGCAAGAAGGATATGGAAGGGATGAATGTGCGCCCGGCGACCAAGCACCCCTTAGCGACCGAGGAGATTTTCGGTATGCTGGAGATGATTCAGACCCTGATTGACAAAGGCCATGCCTATGCGGCAAAAGACGGAACGGTATATTTCCGGGTAAAATCTTTTAAGGATTACGGGAAGCTTTCGCATAAGAATCTGGATGAATTACAGTCCGGTTTCCGCGAGATTAAAGTAACCGGTGAAGAGGGGAAGGAAGACCCGAATGATTTTGTTCTCTGGAAGCCGAAGAAAGAAGGAGAGCCTTACTGGGAGTCTGCATGGTGCAAGGGCCGTCCGGGATGGCATATTGAGTGCTCGGTAATGGCAAAGCGTTATCTGGGCGATCAGATTGATATTCATGCCGGCGGTGAGGATCTTATCTTCCCGCACCATGAGAATGAAATTGCCCAGAGTGAAGCAGCGAATGAAAAACCATTTGCCACCTACTGGATGCACAACGGCTTTTTGACCATTGACAGCCAGAAGATGAGTAAATCCTTAAATAACTTCTTTACGGTTCGTGAAATTGCCGAAAAGTATGATTTGCAGGTGCTTCGCTTCTTTATGCTCAGCGCCCACTACCGCAGCCCGTTAAATTTCAGTGAAGATCTGATGGAGGCGTCCAAGAACGGCCTTGACCGGATCTTAACCGCGATAGAGCGTCTTGGGGAACTGGAAGCAAAGAAGGGGGAGAATGCACAAACCGGCGAAGGTACGATGAAAAATGAAGAAGCCCAGGCCATAAAAGCATTGCAGGAACTAACAGCAAAGTTTGAAGCGGCGATGGAAGATGATTTTAATACCGCCGATGCGGTTGCTGCCCTGTTTGAGATGGTAAAGCTGGCCAATATTTCGGCAAAGGAAGAAAGTTCTGCCCTGTTTGTCCATACATTAAAGGAAGAAATCTGCCGTTTGTGTGATGTTATGGGTATTCTTACCGAGCGCAAAAAAGAAATGCTGGATGAAGAGATTGAGCAGATGATTGCCGACCGCCAGCAGGCCAGAAAGAATAAAGATTTTGCCCAGGCCGACGCCATCCGTGCCAAACTTTCAGCGATGGGAATTATTCTGGAAGACACCAGAGAAGGTGTAAAATGGAAACGGGCGTAAGCGCAGGCTTTCCGGATTTTTACCGTCAGATGATGCACCTGGAAAAAGCAGATGCCTGCCGGTATTCTCCTCTGGTTTTGGCCTATGTGGGAGATGCCGTCTATGAGATAATGGTGAGGACAAAGATGGTAAGTGCAGGGAATCTTCCGGTGAATAAGCTGCATAAAAACAGTTCTCATCTGGCCTGTGCAGGAACGCAGGCGAAGATAATTAAGGCACTGGAAGAAGAACTGACCGAAGAAGAACATGCCGTGTTTAGGCGCGGAAGAAATGCCAAATCCATGTCTTCCGCGAAAAATGCCTCGATTGTCGATTATCGTCTGGCTACCGGATTTGAAGCTTTGGTTGGCTGGCTCTTTTTATCCGAACAGTTTGAACGCATGACTGTGCTGGTGAGCCGGGGCTTTGCTGCTTTGGAAGAGGAGGAAGCCAGGGAATCAGACATTCAGGATAAGGAAGAAAACAGGGAATCAGACATTCAGGATAAGGAAGAAACAGAAACATTATAAGAGATTTCAGGAGGAACAGGAAAAGGTGAAGGTCGAAGAATCCATGATCGAGGGACGAAACGCCGTGCTGGAAGCCTTCCGTGCGGGCCGTCCTATGGATAAACTCTATATTTTGGACGGGTGCCGTGACGGTCCCATACAGTCGATTGCCAGGGAGGCACGAAAGCAGAGCACTCTGATTCAGTATGTACCCAGAGAACGGCTGGATCAGCTTTCGCCGTCGGGGAAGCACCAGGGGGTTATTGCCTATGCCGCCGCCTACGCCTATGCCGAGGTGGAAGATATGCTGCATGCCGCTGAAGAGAAAAATGAACCTCCGTTTTTGATTCTTTTGGATGGAATCGAAGATCCGCACAATCTCGGTGCCATTATCCGGACGGCAAATCTGGCCGGAGCGCATGGAGTGATTATCCCCAAGCGCCGGGCGGTTGGACTGACGGCGGTTGTGGCGAAGGTTTCTGCCGGTGCCTTAAACTATACGCCGGTAGCCAAGGTGACAAATCTGTCGGCGACGATGGAGGAACTGAAAAAGCAGGGCCTGTGGTTTGTTTGTGCCGATATGGGCGGGGAGAGCATGTATAAGCTGAATCTTCGCGGACCTATCGGCCTGGTTATCGGAAACGAAGGGGAAGGCGTGGGAAGCCGGGTGAAGGAAACCTGTGATATGGTTGCATCCATTCCCATGAAGGGTCAGATTGATTCCCTGAATGCTTCTGTAGCCGCAGGGGTTCTGGCGTATGAAATTGTCCGTCAGCGGCTTTTGCCCTCTTAAAAAATAAAAAGAAAAGGAAGTGAACACAGCTATGCTGAAAGGAAAGAAAACGATGAAAAAAATGACAGCCCTTTTGCTGGCTGCCTGTCTGGTCACAGCAGCTGCACCGATAAATACCCAGGCGGCTGTCCGCAGTCCTATTGCTACCGGGACGACGACCTATGGAAACGATAAGGTGACCATTGATGCCTCCAATACCGATCAGGGCTATGTGATGATTAAATACAAAGGCAGCAATGGAAAGATCAAGATACAGATCACCAAGGGGATAACCTATACATACAATCTGAATGCAAGGGACAGCTACGAGGTTTTCCCGTTTACCGAGGGGAACGGAAGCTATTCGGTAAAGGTTTTTGAGAATATCAGCGGAAATCAATATGCCCAGGTCTGCAGCCAGAATATCAATGTCAGTCTGGCGAATGAGTATACGCCGTTTTTGTACCCGAACCAGTATGTGAATTTTAACCAGAACAGCAATGCCGTAGCCGTCAGCAATCAGGTGGTTGCCGGGGCAGCGGACGCGATGGGGGTAGTGACCAGCATCTATAATTTTGTTGTTGATAATCTAACCTACGATACGGTTAAGGCGGCAACCGTGCAGAGCGGGTACCTGCCTAACGTGGATTCTACGCTGGCAACCAGAAACGGCATCTGCTTTGACTACGCTTCTCTGATGACCGCCATGCTCCGGGCGCAGGATATTCCGACAAAGCTGGTGATTGGCTATACCGGACAGCTTTACCATGCCTGGATCAGCGTATACCTTCCAAGCCAGGGCTGGATTGACAATATTATTTATTTCGACGGCCAGAACTGGAGTCTGATGGACCCGACCTTTGCCTCCAGCGGCGGGCGTTCCCACGGCGGCGGAGATGGAAGTTATCAGGCAAAATATGCGTATTAAACCTGAACTTATGCGTTACTGTGAACGTGTGAACAGTAATCTTATGCCGCCGGACTGGCGGAGAACTTTCAAATGTAAGGAGAAATCCCTGTGGAAAGACAATTTGATGAACAATTAGAAAACGAAACAAAGGAAACACAGGAGAAGAAGGAAGACAGCAAGGGAAAAAAGCAGGCGGCAAACCGCTATAATTTTCAGGAACTGTCTGCGTTCTGTCTCCAGGTTTCCCTGCTTTTGGAAGCGGCGGTTCCGCTGGACGAAGGACTCAGGATTATGGCTGAGGATGCCGGGACACAGTGGGAGAAAGATATGCTGCTTTATATGGCGGAAGGTGTGGAACTGGGCGATCCGTTCTTTCAGGTTCTTGAGGAAAGCAAAGCCTTCCCGCCCTACGTGGTCAGGATGGCAAAATTAGGACAGAGTACAGGTACCCTGGATCAGATGATGCTTTCACTCTCGGAATACTATGAAAAAGAATTCTTTTTAATGCGGAATATCAAGAATGCCCTGACCTATCCGATTATAATGGTATTCATGCTTTTAGCGGTGCTGTTCGTCCTCTTTGTGAAGGTAATGCCCATCTTTGAGGATGTTTATGTGCAGCTTGGGGCGCAGCTTTCCCCGGTTGCCCAGTCGGCAATCCGCTTTGGCGGGGTGTTCAGCGGCGTGGCTCTTACGGTCGGTGTTTTCCTCCTGCTGTTTGGCGCGGGACTTTGGGCTTTTACCAGGATGGGACACCGCTTTGCCATGGTCGAGCGCGGTGTTGGACTGGTGAAGAAGAAAAGCCGCATTGCCCTTGCGGTGGCTAACCGGAGATTTACCTCGGTTCTTGCCCTTACCCTGCACAGCGGACTGGAACTGGAGCGGGGACTTGACCTGGCAGCGGAACTGGCAGAGAATGCCGCCGTGCAGGAGAGGATTGAAACCTGTAAGGAGATGCTGGAGGAAGGGCAGAGTTATTATGATGCGATGAAGGCTACCGGTCTTTTTTCCGGCTTCCATGTGCAGATGATTAAGACCGGCGACCGAAGCGGTCATCTGGATCGGGTGATGGAAGATATTTCCAGAGATTACGAGCAGGAAGCCGATAATGCCATCGACAACGTGATTGCCCGGTTTGAGCCGACGATGGTGGCGGTTCTGGCGGTGGCAGTGGGCCTGGTTCTGCTTTCGGTTATGCTTCCGTTAGTCGGCGTGCTTTCAACGATTGGCTGAAAAGGATAGAAAGAAGAGCAAGGATATGAAAAGAAAACAACAGGAAAAGAGGGACTTAAGCTTAATTAAGTTTTTAGCTTCCGTCTTGATTTTTGTTCTGGTTATCGCTGCTTTCGTCCGTGGTTCTGTGTCCTTTTCCGAGAAAGCACACAGTGAAGGGGAGGTAACCCTGCGCAATGCCATTGCCAGGGCTACCGTCCAGTGCTACGCCATCGAAGGCCGATATCCGCCAAGTGTGGAATACTTAGAAGAACATTACGGCGTCCAGATTGACCGCACGCGCTACCATGTGTTTTATGAAGGCTTTGCCTCGAATATTATACCGGATATCACCGTGATTCCGGCGCAGGAACAGGAGGGAAAGACCGATGAATGAAACCGCAGAAAAACGAAATACCGGCAATCACGGACAGGCATTTAACCTTTTGTTTACGATGCTGTTATTCTTGGTATTTGTGCTCTGTGCACTGTTTACCGTGTTAATCGGCGGGCGGGTTTATGAAAACATCAACATCCGTTCCCAGGATAATTTTACCGGAAGCGTAGCCCTTCAATATGTGGCCAATAAGGTGCGCCAGGGCGATATGGAGGGTGCAGTGCGGGTAATCGATATTGAGGGTACGCCGGTTCTGGAACTGGAAAGCCGTTTAGAGGGCGGGAATTATGTGACCTGGATTTACTACCATGAGGGAAATATCTGTGAACTGTTTACCGACCCATCCTATGGCCTGGGACTTGCTGACGGCTTAACGATCCTGGAATGTGAGGGATTTTCGGTGAGCCAGAGTGAGGACGGGAAACTGATTCATATGGAAACGAAAGGAGCCGGCGGCGGAAAACTCACCCTGGCCCTGCGCTGCGGGGATGGTTTATCTTATCCGGCAGAAAACGGGCAGACAGGAGGAAGCGAAGATGAATAGCAGAAAGCGTTCCGGCTCCGGTATTTTTCTGATGGAAATGATTATGGTCTGCGGTTTTTTCCTTCTGTGTGCGGCGGTCTGCATCCAGGTATTTATGCGTTCGGATGCCATGAGCCGTCTTGCCAGGGAAAAAAACCAGGCGGTGCTGGCTGCGGAAAGTCTGGCAGAAACATGGAAGGCAGAAGGTATGGAGGCATTTGCCGCTGTACAGGTAAGGCCGCTTTCCGACGGGGAAACAGCATATACGCTGTTCTTTGACAAAAACTGGACGGTTTTGGAAAATCCTGCGCCGGAATCGGAGGATTCTCAGGCATCGGCTTATTATATGGCAGAGCTGACTTTGGGCGAAGAAAGTGGAGCGCCGGGAAAGATAGAGTATTTAAACCTGGTGTTAAAAAGAGGAACAGCCCACCCTTACAGCCAGGAGCGGGATAAAGACGGTCAGGTGCTGACCCTGTATTCTCTGCAGGTGAAAAAATACAGAACACAGGGGGAGGACGGATATGGCAAAGAGTGAAAGTAAAAGCGGGGCCAATATCGGAAGTGCCTCATTGATATTAATCTTTATCGTCCTGTGTCTGGGAACCTTTGGACTGCTGTCCTTATCCAGCGCGAAAAATGACCTGGATCTGGCAGAAAGAAACGGACGCTCGGTTACCGGTTTTTACCGTGCGGATGCCGAGGGAGAGGTTTTTTATGCCAAGGTCGATGCAGCGCTTAAGGAAGCGCTTTTGAAAAATCCGGAGCATCCGGAAGACGATATTCAGGAGGCCCTGGGAAATGCCTGGCTTCCCGAGGAACAGTGTGCTGCTGCAGAAATAGGAATGGAAGAGGGACAGGCACTGTCCATCCGCCTTCATTTAACCTGGGAAAATGGTCAGGGAAAGGTTTCCATTCTCCAGTGGAAGGTGTATAATCAGGTAGAGTATGAAATTGATCAGGATATGCCTGTGTGGGATGGAAGTTAATCGTTACTGTGCATGAGCAGGCAGTAGCAAGTTAAGGAGGATGGAAGTATGGAAATAATGGATTTTTTCAAACAGGCGGTGGAACAGGAAGCTTCGGATATTTTTCTGATCCCCGGTATGCCTTTTTCCTATAAAATCGGTGGGAATATTACCTATCAGGGGGAAGAAAAGATTTTTCCGGAAGAGATGGATCGGATGATTGCCCAGATTTATCAGATTGCCGGCAATCGGGATATGAGCACGGTTTTATCCGGCGGGGATGATGATTTTTCTTTTGCCATCAGCGGTCTTTCCCGGTTCCGTGCCAGCGTAATGCGCCAGAGGGGTTCTCTGGCTGCCATTATCCGTATCGTGCGGTTTGAACTGCCAAATTTCCAGTCCCTGAATATTCCGCGGAACGTTATCGATATTGCAAAGATGACGAAGGGGCTGGTTTTGGTGACAGGACCTGCGGGAAGCGGAAAAAGCACGACCTTGGCCAGCATTATCAATGAGATCAACATGACCAGGAATGCGCATGTAATTACCCTGGAAGATCCGATTGAATACCTGCACCGTCATAAACTCAGTGTAGTTACCCAGAGAGAGGTGGGAACGGACACGACCAGCTATATGAGCGGACTCAGGGCGGCTCTTCGTCAGGCACCGGATGTTATCCTTTTAGGGGAAATGCGTGATTTTGAAACCATCCGCACGGCGATGACTGCGGCAGAAACCGGCCATCTGGTGATCTCCACCCTGCACACCATCGGGGCGGCGAATACGATTGACCGTATTATCGACAATTTCCCGCCAAACCAGCAGGATCAGATCCGAATTCAGCTTTCCATGGTTTTACAGGCAGTGGTTTCCCAGCAGCTTATTCCCCGCATTGATATGGTGGGCGAGATTCCTGCACTGGAAATTATGTTTTTAAATAATGCCATCCGCAACATGATCCGTGAATCGAAAATCCATCAGATTGACGGTGTAATTTCTACTTCTGTGGATGAAGGTATGGTGACAATGGACAACAGTCTTCTCCGTCTGTACAAGGAAAAGAAGATTTCCAAGGAACATGCGGTAATGTACAGCAGCAACAGTGAACTGATGGAGAAGAAGTTAAATCGATTATAAGAGATTCGTGTGTGCCTGGAAATTGCAGAAATGCATTTTCAGGCACATTTTTGTATAGTTTACGGCGTACTCTGCCATACTAACCGCAGATCCGATAAAATGCCAAAAAAACGTTAAGCGGCTGAGAAAACAGCGGTACAGGAAGGGAGTTTGGCCATGAGAATTGATAAGAGGAAAATTGCACTGATTGGCTGTGGGATGGTGGGGATGAGTTATGCTTACTGCCTGCTCAACCAGAATGTCTGTGACGAATTAGTTTTAATTGACCTTAATGAGAAGAAAGCATTGGGCGAGGCTATGGATTTAAACCACGGCCTTGCTTTTGCTGCATCCAATATGGAAATTTATCCGGGAAATTACAGCGACTGCCAGGATGCGGATATGGTTGTGATCTGTGCCGGCGTGGCGCAGAAACCCGGGGAAAGCCGCCTGGATTTGTTAAAGCGCAATGCCCAGGTTTTCCGCTCCATCGTAGAGCCGGTGACCAGAAGCGGGTTTAACGGTATCTTTTTAGTTGCAACCAATCCTGTGGATGTGATGACCAGGATTACCTGCATCCTCTCCGGATTTAATCCAAGGCGGGTTTTAGGGACGGGAACGGCGCTGGATACGGCAAGGCTCCGCTATCTTTTAGGTGAATACCTCCATGTAGACCCCAGAAACGTCCACGCCTACGTGATGGGCGAACACGGTGACAGCGAGTTTGTCCCCTGGAGTCAGGCGATGGTGGCAACCAGGCCGATTATGGAACTCTGCGGGAAAAGAGAACCGGGAAGAGAAGAAGAAGAGGAGATCAGCAAAGAAAGGCTGTGGGAGATTGCCGGACAGGTGAAGGGGGCAGCTTATCAGATTATTGAAGCCAAGCAGGCAACCTACTATGGGATCGGTATGGCGATGACCCGGATTACCAAGGCGGTTCTGGGCGATGAAAACAGTGTGCTCACGGTATCAGCAATGCTTCGGGGTGAGTACGGACAGCGGGATTTATTCACCGGTGTTCCCTGTGTTATTAACGGCAACGGCGTCCGCCGTGTGATGGAAATGCCCCTGACCAAGGAGGAGGAAGAACAGTTTGCCTCCTCCTGCCGGACATTAGAAGAAAGTTTTCAGGGGGTTTTATAAAGCCTTAATCCCGAACCGTGATCATACGCAGGCTGTAACCCGACCAGTTGTTGCCCATAATATAAGAAGTGGTCTGGGTTCCCGCCTGAATATTGACGTTCGTGGAGGTCAGCGGACCGGATACCATGTTATTGCCGGTAATTGCTCCGATTAAGATCACCGGCAGTTCCCGGATAACACTGTAGAAATTGGAGTTGGTGACAAATACCGTGTAGATCCCGGCCATGGCCCGTTTGTAGGGGCTGACCTGCGTAAAGCCGATATTGCGGAAGATCGTGTCGCCATTGCCCAGTTTGATATCAAAGTTGGAATCGCTGTAGCTGACATTCACCACACGGTAGCAGCCGTAGCCGGAGGGAAGATTATTGCAGCCTGTATCCTGGATCTGAATCATTTCCAGTCCGCCTTCCTTGGCGTCCACTAAAACCATAGTAACCTTCTGGTTTGCCGAAAACGGGAAGGTCTGCTGCAGCAAAAGTGCCTGCCTTCCGGTGGAACGGTTGACAGAGATGGTGTGGAAGCCGTCGGAAATCTGCTGATAATTGGAAACGTGGCTGAACATAAAGTTAGAAGCATAGGTTACGCCGTCGATGCTGAAGTTGACCGGGATGGTATTGGTCGAAGCATCGATAAAGCGAACCTGGCCGTAACCGCTGTTTCCGGGGAAGAAACCGCAGGTATTTCCCGGGCAGAAGCTGCAGCCGTTTCCCGGGCAAATCGTGGTCGAACCGCCGGGAAGGCTGGGGAAGGCAGGGATATTTATTCCGAAGTTCGGTCCGCCCACCGTCCAGCCGGGATAAGCAGGGATTCCTCCTTCCGGAGCGATAGGAAGGGAGATGCCGTAATCATTGTCCGGAGTGTTATTGCCTCCGCCGTTCATATTGCCCGGGTAAGCAGGGATTCCTCCTTCCGGTGCAATGGGGGTGGTTATTCCGCCCTGGGTGATGCCGTGCCAGCTGCCCTCCGCCGTGGAAGGTTCCGAAGCTTCGGCTGCGCTGACATTTACGTTTTGACAGGAGTCTTTTTCAGCCATGAATGCTACCTCATGTTTTTTTAATTTATCATATGAGGTTCGGCGGAAAATGGTCACAGTTTTTTCTTTGAAGTTATGCCTGCGCGTGTAAATAATAAATAATTTCTTCTAAGATTCCAATCGTTCCCACGCGGTAGCCGCTGCTGCTGTATACGGCTTCCAGATCCTTTCGGACAACGGCCAGCAGAGGATAGTTTCCCGGTTCAAGGTACAGCCTGCGGGCAAGCGGCTCGGCCAGCTCATCAAAATCTCCATAGGCAATCTGGATTTGCGGAAAGCGCTGCATCGTCGTTTGCAGTGTTTTTTGTTTTAGGGCATCCGGATTTCTAAGGATAAAGAAAATTTCCGTGTCCAGGCTAAAAAGAGAATCTCCCTGGGTAAGAAGTTCATTCAGCACGTGTTCCGTAGGTTCTTCGCCTTCCTGCAAAAAGGCCAGTATGGAAGCTTTGCGGTTAAGCAGTGAAGAAAAAAGGCATGGCGGGGCGTCGATTTGGCAGGGATTCAGGTAAAAATCTTCCAGCCGGTGGCTGACCAGCATTTCGCTCATCTCCAGGGCTTTATGCCGAAGAAGAATTTCCTTTCGCTGGCTGCCGTTCAGGCAGAAAATAAATTCTTTCACCTGCTGATCGCCGTTTGGAAGACGGTTTGCGGTGAGCAGGCGGTAAGTTCCCGGCGCAAGGAGCAGTTCGGTTTTTTCCCGGGTAATGGTTTTTCCTGTGTAATTGAGCGTGCAAAAACGGCTGCCCTTTAAATACCCAATCGTCCAGTGCTGGTAATACTGCCAGGATACCGCTTTATCGGAAGACAGTACCAGTGTAGCGGGGCATTCGGTTTTTTTGACCCTGTCAAGAGAGCAAAAACCGTGCCGGTCGTACCATTCGGCCTCCAAAGTTACCGGATGAAGGCGGGCAGGAATCCCCAGCGTGCGGCAGATGGCGACAAACAGGACTTTCTGTCCAAGAAGACTGCCGTGGGAAAGCCTCAGGCAGCTTTCCGGGGAAGGACAGAGGGTTTCATAGTCCATTTCGCTGTGATTTTTAATCTTGTCCCGGATAAACGTCCAAATCGTCTGCGGATCATGAATAAAGGATGTTTTTTGTTCTTCGGTAAAATAATTCCAGATAAAGCGGCGGTAATCCGTTAATTGTTCCCGGTAAATCCTGGGGCAGAGAAGGTAACGGATATAGATATCACGCTTTCCCTGTTCTTCCCATGACCTGCTAAATGCAGAAGCTTCTTTAAGATGATTTTCCAGTATATCGGCCCGGGCGTCCTGATAATCCTTTGCCGATAAACTGTGCAGCAGTGCCAGGCGATCCGGAGCATTATCTTTGGATAAAAAATCATAGATTTCCATAAAATTTCCAGCCGAGAAGCGGAGAATTTCACATTCATCGGGATATTTTTCGGCCAAATCTTCCTGAAAATAGCCGTTAATCCGCTGTTCACGAAGTCTTTCGGCCTCTTTTAGCCGCCGGCGGTTTTTCTCTTTTTGCAGACGGGTTAAGCTGACCGGGTGGATCGGGGCGTCTTTGGGGGCTTTTATGGTGCAGGAAGAGCATTCCGGGAAAGCTGGATCTTTCAAAGTATCCACATCCTTGGGAGAAGGTGACGTTTGCGATAAATCCATCGGAAGGCAGAGAACTGCCGGAGAACGGTTTTCGGTAAAAAACGTCAGATCTGCCAGAAAGCCGTCTTTTTCTGCGTGAAGGTGAATATCGCCAAGGCCCAGGGTGATTTCTGCTTTCCCCTGTTCATCGGTAAGGAGGGAGGCTGCGGGGCTGTATTCTGCCATATTTAAGATTTCCGCAAAAACCCGGGCATGGGGGATGGGGTGTCCGTTTTTATCCTGTACCAGAATATCCAGTTTTCTGGTTCTGGCATAGAAGGCTGTGCGGTTGAGATAAACGGCCTGGCCCTCGCGTCCGATGATTTCATCATGGATGCCATAGTCGGAGAAGGTCAGGCTGTGTACGAGAAGGGCGCGGGAGGAGGCATGAGAAAACCAGCCCTTATTAAGAACCTCTTCCGGTTCGCAGGCACCGAGAAAATGCCAGGCCCCATCAACAAAAACCTCCACCCAGGCGTGGTTATCGTCACAATGCGCCCACCTGGGTACATAGATCTGACGGGCAGGAATCCCCACGCTGCGAAACGCGGTTACGGCAAATACGGATTCTTCTCCGCAGCGGCCCTTTCCCAAACGGTACATCGTCATCGGAGAGATGGTGCGGTCGTCACTGGCGCGGTAGCTTCCGTTTTCCGCGCACCAGTAATTTACTTCAAGGGCGGCTTCCACGGCCGTAAGCCCTTTGATGCGGGAATAAAGCTGAGAAAAGAAAAAGGAGCGGCAGTCCTCAATGGCTTCGGAATTTACCCGGTAGCAGAGGATGTAGTGAAGGAAGATTTCCTCGGGAATATCCCTTAGCCACTCCACGGTTTCGGCAAGGAAAAGGGCGTGGGAAACATAGGCATAGAATATGGAAGAATCATATTCGCCCGCGTCAGAAAGGGGCATTGTCCCGTAGAGAAACTTCATCAGAAGCTTTTCATCCGGCAGGCAGTTTTCCACAGCCTGTTCGATATGCGCCCTGCGTCCGCCAAAGAAGGGAAGGCGGTTTAGGTAAATCTGTTCGGTGTAGTCTTTGAATTGTTTTGAAAACATTGCGGTTCTCCATTTCTGAAATTGTGTATTTTCTGAAAAATAGCTTCCTTAGCTAAACGCACCTGTTCTTCGTCCGTGCGCAGGATGGCATATTCATCCATTCCGGCAATTCCCATGTGTACTTCTTTTTTTCGGTAAAGCATTTCACTGTCCAGAACGGTTTTTCCGGACATATGGAAGTCATGAATTCCGGCCTCATGGATCAGGCTGGGAATCGTCTTTTCCGAAACACCGCCGCCGGCTAAAATCCTTATCCGCCCGTCGGCCTGACGGACAAGCTGTTTTAGGCAGGATTTACCCTTCAGGCAGTTTTCTTCCTGTCCTGAGGTGAGAATGGAAGAAAATCCCAGTTCAATCGCTTCTTCCAGTGCTTTTTGGGGATCGCAGCACATATCAAAGGCCCTGTGCAGGGTTAAAGAAAGCCCGGCACCTGCCCGGCAGAAGCGTTCTAGCCGTTTGCAGTCGAGATGGCCGTCAGCGCACAGAGAGCCGATCACGATTCCGTCGGCCCGGAGTTCTTTAAAGGTAAGAATATCTTTTTCGATAATCTCGGCTTCCCATTCGGTGTAGAGAAAATCGCCGTACCGGGGACGAATCAGTACATGGACAGGAAGAGAGCAGTGCTTTCGGATCTGGTGAAACAAGTGGATTCCCGGGGTGGTTCCGCCGATAATTAGATTCGCGCAGAGTTCGAGCCGATCGGCTCCGCCCTGTTCGGCAGCAATGGCAGATTCTACCGAATCCACACAGACTTCTAAAGTATAATCTAAGGTACAATCATTAATGTTTTTCATTCGTTCCTCCATTGGGGGCGCGGGTTAGCGGAGCAAGGGCGCAGACCTACGTGAACAGCAACATACAATACAATCGAGTAGGGGGAATTTAATCCCCCTCTCACACCACCGTACATGCCGTTCGGCATACGGCGGTTCAACATAAC
>VSOC01000086.1 GCA_009774615.1 Lachnospiraceae bacterium | reverse complement strand
TTACACTTTCTGCCTTTTCGCCACAAACACCGGGAAGGTATCGCTGCCCTTCAGCTCTTTTCCTTCGGTTATCGTAACGTTCTTATCGGAGATCACATATTCTACATTCGCTCCGGCTTCCACTACCGTATCCTGCATCAGCACGCAGTTTTTCACCTTCGCGCCTTTGGCTACCTTAACACCACGGAACAGGATGCTGTTCTCCACTTCTCCCTCGATTACACAGCCATCCGCTGCCATAATGTTCTTTACCTTTGCGCCTTCGATATAGCGTGTCGGGTTATCGTCACGAATCTTGGTGTAAATCGGGTTTTCTGCAAACAGCCCGTCTAAGTTTGCCTCGTCGAGAAGTTTCATATTCTCTTCAAAATAGCTTCTCATATCGCAGATCTGTGCACAGTATCCGTTAAACTTAAATGCCCGTACATCCAGCTTATCCAGCTGCGGAGCGAGGATATCGCGCTCGAAATAAGTATAGCCGCGCACATAGGCGGTGTTAATCTGCTCAATTAAGAGCTCGCGGGCAATAACATAAATATTCATGGACAGGTTCTGCTTGCCTTCAACAACCGGGTTAATGTAAATCTTCTTTACCTGATCGCCTTCAAGGGTCAGCGTGTAGTACATGTTCTGAATCGACATATTTTCGCGGATCATGCCTTCCGGAATCTCTTTTTCCATATAGGCGACCGTAACCTCTGCACCGCTTGCCACATGTGCGTCAATCAATGCCCTGAAGTCAAAGTTTACCGCAATATTCGTATCTGCCATAACGACATATTTTTCCTTCTGGGAACGAAGGAATGCCAAGACGCTTGCCAGCGCTTCCACGCGCCCGTTGTATACCTTAACCGTCTTCTCCGCAAATGGAGGAACGATGTTTAAACCGCCGTTTTTACGGGTTAAATCCCACTCACGCCCTGAACCCAGGTGGTCTAACAGGGAATGATAATTCTTACGGACGATAATGGAAATATTTCCAATTCCATGGTTGACCATGCTGGACAGGATAAAGTCTACCATACGGTAACGTCCTGCAAACGGGATGGAGGCCATCAGACGCTCACTCACCAGTTCAGGAACCAGAGTATCATAACTGTTTGGGAAAATAATACCCAATGCATCTGCGTTGGAATTTACCATTGTTCGTCACCACCCTTTACATTATTATTAACCATTGCATTCGGTCCAATCTTTGCGTTGTCGCCAACATAGACGCCCGGGCCTACGGTTGCCACACCCTTTTCACCGTCTGCCGGCATCGCACCGACTACGGCATTCTCACCGATAACCACATTCTCTGCCACGATACAGTGCTTAACAACTGCACCGGACTTGATGGTGGTTCCGCCCATAACGACGGCATCCTCTACCTCTGCGCCCTCTTCTACCTGTACACCGGCAAACAGGATGGAGTGTTTCACCTTTCCGGCAATGCGGCATCCGTCGGTGATCATGGAATTTTCCACAATGGCATCCGTACCGATGCGATGACCGGTCATACCGCTGTTGCGGCTGTAAATCTTCCAGTTTTCGTCAAACAGATTGATTCCGCTGTGTTCCGGATCAAGAACTTCCATATTTGCTTCCCATAAGGAAGAAATCGTTCCGACATCCTTCCAGTAGCCGCTGAAATGATAGGCGTACATCTGACGCCCGTCGCGTAAGAGGTTAGGAATAATGTTATTGCCAAAGTCATTCTCAGAATTCGGGTCAGCTTCGTCTTCAATCAGATATTTCTTTAAAATATCCCAGTTAAAGATGTAGATACCCATGGAAGCCAGGTTGGATTTCGGATTTTTCGGCTTCTCCTGGAACTCGGTAATCTTATCGTTCTCGTCAGCCACCATCAGACCGAAACGGGAAGCCTCATCCCACGGAACTTCCATAACGGCTACACTGAATTCTGCGCCCTTTTCCTTATGGAATCGGAGGAAATCGCTGTAGTCCTGCTTGCAGATCTGATCACCGGAGAGGATGATCACATACTGCGGGTTGTACCGTTCGATAAAGGAGATATTCTGGTAAATCGCATTTGCTGTACCTTTGTACCAGTCAGAACCGGATGCCTGCTGATAGGGTGGAAGTACATGCACGCCGCCGTACAGACGGTCTAAGTCCCAGGGCTGTCCGTTTCCGATGTATTCATTCAGAACCAGCGGCTGATACTGGGTAAGGATTCCTACCGTATCAATACCAGAATTCACGCAGTTCGACAGCGGGAAGTCGATAATCCGATATTTTCCGCCAAAGGGAACTGCAGGTTTTGCCAGCTTCTGGGTCAGTGCATATAAGCGAGAACCCTGTCCGCCGGCAAGAAGCATCGCAATCATTTCTTTTGCCATAATGTTTCCCCCTGATTAAAAATTTATACTATTGCTAAATTGTACCACAAAATCCAAAAAAACGGTAGTCTTTTGTGCAAATGATTTTAATTTTTTTCCATAAAAAAACTCTCCTGTAAAAAGACCACGATTTTTTATGGCTTTTTATCGGGAGAGTACTCGAATTTTACTCAAATTTGCGGTAATCTGCGTTATAATACATCGTTCCGTCTTCGTCCGGCTCCATAGCTTCTAAGGAGAAGACTTCCCCATTGATCTGAAGAATCAATCCGCTTTCCAGTTCAAAGTTTTCGGTAAATGTATTCACCACCGATTCGGTCACTGCACGGATTCGCATCTCATCCTCTGAACTGGTCAGCTGATTTAAGTTCAGGGTTCCTTTATCCTCATCCAGTTCAAAGCTGATAATTTCGGTTCCTTCTTCCAGAATCTCGTACTTAATCATCAGATCTACGAGCGCCTGATCCACCAGTTCTTCCGACTCCAGATTATCCATCTCCTGAACTAATCCGTCGCCGTTTTTGCTGACCCGGTAGACCGAAACGGCCGCAAGGGAAGGAAGGTTTTCATTTCCCGCATTGCGCTTTTCGGGGGTATCGGCAACTACAGCTTCCGTCGTGGGCGGCATCGCCGGGGTTTCTGTCTGTGACTGGCTTTCCTGATTCTTTTCCGTGGTCGGGGTACATGCTGCTAATAACAACACCATCATGGCAGACGCCAAAAGCATGATGCATCTTTTCATCATTCATTCCTCCTGATTTTTTCTTTCTCTCGAAACCACTGGTTTAAGCAGGTGAGGGCTTTCGTCAGCGCATCCAGTTCATCTTTCGTCAATTGTTCTGCAATGCTTTGAATCATCTCCTGGTGAAACGCCGCATGATGTTCATAAGCTGCCCTTCCCTTTTCTGACAGGGAAATAAACACTACCCTGCGGTCCGTCTTTCCCCGCTCCCGGGTAACATATCCCTTCTTTACCAGACTGTTCATTGCAATCGTCAGAGTGCCTACAGTAACGGATAAAAGCTTGGCAATGGCAGACATATTTTTCGGCTCTTCTATCCCTATAGCCTCAATCACATGCATATCATTGTTCGTGAGATCCCGAAAATGGGAGGTAGCCAGCGACTTTTCCTCAATCTCCAGAACATCCCGAAACAAATTCACCAATACCTCATTCAATGTTCCATAACTGTCCACGTGCATTCCTTTCTCCTGCATCTTACTCTTTGCTTCGCGTACCTGCTGATTATACATGATTTTTTCCTCTTCCACAACCGCTTAATCCTTAGGAAATTCTTACAAGGTTGTGATTTTTTTGTGAAAGCCGGCCTATCATTTGTGATTTCCAAATACCAACTCCCGAAAAACCTCTCCACGCTCTTCAAAATTTTTAAATATCCCGTAACTGGCTGCTGCCGGAGAAAGCACGCAGCTCTTTCCCTTCTGCGTAAGCACCTTTGCCTTCTCCACGGCTTCCGGAAGATGCGGCACCAACACCAGCCGCTCCCGACGCCCAAACGCAGGATATTTCCCGCAGATTTCCCGGTAAATTCTCTCCCCGGATTCTTCCATAAAAATAATATGCTCCACGGTGCTTTCCGATAAATACGAAATCAGTTCCCGGTAATCAATCCCCCGATCCATTCCGCCAATCAGCACCGTATCCGTATCTTTAATCGTATTTAATGCCTGTATTGCCGTTTCACAGATCGTAGAGATGGAATCATCATAATATTTTACGCCGCCGCACTCACCCAGAAACGCCAGCCGGTGCGGCAGGGGCTGATAGGTTTTCAGCCCCCTGGTCAAAGCCTCTCCGGGCACGCCGTGTAGCCGGCAGGCCGTATAGACAAAAGCAATATCCAAATAATTATGCTGCCCCAAAAGCCGAATCTCACCCACCGGAATAGCATACCTCTCCCCGCGGAAAAAAATACATGTTCCGTCGAGGAAAACCGAAGACTCTTTTTCCGGGGACAGCACTTCCAATGCTGCATTTCCATGGCTTCTTTCTTCTACGACAATCTCCTTTGCCGCACAGCTTCCCGGCTTCGGCCTGCACTGCCCGCCGCAGATCAGCAAGTCCCCTTCCTTCTGATGGCGAAAAATCTGCTCCTTTGCCCGGACATAATTTTCCATCGTTTGATAATGATCCAGATGCTCCTCGTGAATATTTAAAAGCAGGGCCATGTGCGGCGAAACCGTAAGGTACTCCAGCTGATGACAAGATAGCTCAAAGACAATGATCGTATCCTCTTCAATCTCCGCAAGATGATCAAACGCCGGTATCCCGATATTTCCCACCAGAAGCACTTTCTTTCCTGCCGCTTTCAGGACATGGTAAAGCAGAGTAGCCGTCGTACTCTTTCCCTTCGTCCCGGTTACACCGATAATCTGATCCCGAAACAGCCGGACAAATATCTCCGTCTGCGACAAAATCCTGCACGAATACACTTCTGCCGGCCGTTCAAGGACGATCCCCGGACTTTTAAATACCACATCGTACCGATCCATTGTCTGCTGATATTCCGGCCCGGATATCCATAAAATATCCTCCCCCGGACACCGCCCATTCCGGTCAGTCAGGTCGGCAACGGCCAGTTCCTGATATGTACCGGAAGCCTTTAAAACCCGGTAAGTCGATTCTCCTTCCCTGCCAAATCCAAGAATCAGTACCTTTTTTCCCTTTATCCATTCATCAAGTTCTATCATCCTTTTATCTCCCTGCTGCACATCGATCCCGTTCGTTTTTCACCATTTGCCCTTCACCATCCATAAACACCATCCATCAGCGGATTCTTCCTTTCGCAGCCTCTCCACAGCACCTTTTGCGTATCAGTTTTTTCCAGGGCGCGGGCACAAGGTTTTCTTCGTCAAAATAATCCGAAAAGATGTCGCCAAGCTGCTGTGCTGCCTTATACTGCGGCGTTTTCCGGTAAGCCGCAAGAAGCGCCGGAAGCGGCTTTCCTTCCTTTTCCAGGCGTTCTGCCGTCAAAAGCAAAGCTGTATTTACCTCCCTGCGGCTGCCCACACATTCAAACGGCTTCTCTTCCTGGATTCCTGTAAGCTGTTCTAATGTTTCCCAAAGACTTACATCCTCAAAAATATTCTTCCCAAAAATCGCGGTCAGCTCTTCCTGCGGTAAAAACGGCGATAAGATTGCCGCTACGAACAGGCATTTCGGACAATGCCCGCACCACACATCCGTCTTGCTCCCCACATTACAACTGCGGAAAATCGGATGATATGCCCTGCACGTCGAAAAATATCCTGCAATCTGGAATTCACTGAGCGGCCGAAGCATACTAAAATAATACGCACTTCCCGGCAGATATCGTCTGGCATAGTCATGAAAATCCTTCTCAAACCGAAAGCTCTTGGAATACTGATGATTTACGGTGCTTCCCTGAATCGTGCTCTCATTTGCGCTGGATTCATTGGACAGGGCTATGTAGAAAATCTCATCAAGAGCCGCCGCTGCAAGCGAAGAAAAAGCCACAATCGCCGAAAACGGGGTGTGTCCGTTTAAAAATCCCTTTTGATTTAAGTCCAGCATGGCTTTGTCCAGTGTCCGGTAAACCGAAACCAGTTTTCCTTGTTCAAGTCCCGCTGCCTTAGCCGTTTCTGTCGTCGCTCCCCGTGGATTAATCATATAACCCAGGATATCAGCTTTTGCCTCCTTTAACAGTTCCAGCGTAACCGCAGAATCCTTCCCCCCGCCAATCGGAACCAGCACCCGGCAGCCCTCTTTCGGGACTGGTGTAAAATCCGCTTCGGAAGCTTCTGGCATTGGTGCTGCTGCCAATGCAAAATCTGCTTCCGGCACATCAACAAGCATTTCCATAAAATTTTCCATCCGGGCTTCGTCAATCCCATTCACATAAAAAAACTCCCCCAGCCCATGATAATATAAGTTCTTCCACCACTCGATCTGTTCTGCACACAGATTTCCGGCTTTAACGATAACATGGGGCGAACAGGTAATCTTCCAGTAACTTACCAGTTCGACCATGCCCAGGGAAAACAATATGTTCATCAGAAGTTTTTTCCGGTCTGTTGTTTTATGTTGAGTTCCTTTAGGAAATCTCCATGTCGGGTGAAATTCTGCCAGCCCCGGAATTTCAAAAAAATAGCTGACCTTCAGTTCTTCTCCCGCTTCCTCCACCTGATAACTATGATAAATAAACACAGGATACTCTTTCCTGAATCTTCGATATTTTTCAGAACCGCTCTCTGTCTTCTCTGTCACCCTTCGATATTTTTCAGAAGCATTCTCCATCTTCTCAGTCATCCTTTCCCGGGTCTTTGCACCCATTAAACCGCTGCTTTATCGTTACTGTTCATCTATCACAATAACACTTTATCTACTATATACCAAATCCCCCATGAAAATCAAGCGCCGAGCTCCCCAAAATTCAAACTTATCGTTTCCCGGCCGGATACTTCTCTCTGCCCCGGCTTCCATACTTATAGATTCCCCAGCCAGATACTTACCCCAATCCCGACTATAGTAGCAATTAACGCTCCGGGAAGTGTGTAGCGGCTTTTGCGTATTCCTATGCTTCCAAAATACACACTGAGGCAGTAAAATACCGTTTCCGTACTGCTTAATAAAAGGGAGGCCATCACCCCCAACGGGCTGTCCGGACCGTGTTCCTTAAAAATATCCAGCATCAGACCTGTTGCCGCCGAATTAGACACCAGGCGGAAAAGCGCCACCGGGACAAGTTCCTGCGGGATGTGCAGAACCATGGCCGGGGCCTTTAACATCATTCCCAAAAAATCCAGAAATCCCGAAACCCTGAGAATACGAACCGAAATTAAAAGTGCCGCCAATGTAGGGAAAATCTCTGCGGTTGTCTTCATTCCCTTAGCTGCACCCGCCAGAAAATCATCAAACACCGGACGCTTTGCCAGCAGTCCAAAACCAACAATATAAAAAATCGAAAACGGAAGAATCGCCGACGACAGCCACACCAGAACACTTATCCACATAAACGGCTCCCGAACAGTAACAAGTTTTCCACATTATACGAAAAAAAGACGGGGGATATTCCCGCCTTTTTCTCTTTGTCCGGCTCAGCTTTCCTTTAAACATCCGCCGTTACTGTTCACAGTAACCAGCCGCCTTCTCCTTCCAGTAACCTGAAATCCAACGCCCGCCTTCGCTTAATTCCCCGTCAGTCCATCCGGAAATCTTTGTGCATTCCGGTGAAATAACACTGCTGCTCTCCGCTTTATTCGCCAGATTCCAGTTGATACAGCCGATATCATATTGCTCCAGAAGATCCATCCACTGCCTTGCCTGGACAAAATCATTATTTCCGTTTCCCGATGCATCACACAGCCCAAATTCACTGACAAATACCGGAAGACCGCGCTGCACACAAGCCGTAAGCCTCTCGCGAAGCCAGTCGGTATGGGTTGCCGCATAAAAATGCAGGGCATATAAAAGGTTGTCATAGGGCAGAGGAGAGTCTGCCGCCAGATGAATATCCTGACTCCAGGTCGGTGTTCCCACGATAATCACGGCATCCGGGTCATTAGCGCGGATTACCGGAATCACTTCCCCTGCATACTGCTTAATCTGTTCCCAGGTTGCCGAAGAATTTGGCTCATTGCAGATCTCATAGAGAACATTTTCCTGATTCTGATAAAGTGCTGACATTTCCGCAAAAAAAGCTTTGGCGTCTTCCTTATGGACGTTCGGATCGTGGTCATTTAAAACATGCCAGTCAATAATCACATACATTCCCAGGTTCGTTGCGGCCTCCACGCCGCGCCTTACAAGGGCTTTTAATTCTTCCTTATTCCCCCCGCTGCAGTAACCATTATACTCCTCCGTATACAGGGCAAGACGTACACAGTTGGTTTTCCACTCGTCACGAAGGGTCAAAAATGTATCCTGACTGACATACTGCGGAAACCAGGCCAAACCATGCGTGGACATCCCCGTCAGCCGAACAGGATTTCCCTGCTCATCCACAAGCTTCGTCCCCTGCACCCGAAGCGCCCCGTGGACTGCAAGCGGCGTGAAAGGGGCTGTAGGCGAATCCGCAGGCAGGTTTATTTCTGCCTGGGCTTCCGGTGCTGCGGCATTTGCCGGAAAACTGCTTTGGCACACACTGCCAGATAAAAGCACCGCACACACAGCCGCAGATACTATTTTTTTTACCATTTTCATCTTCATTTTCTTCATCCTTCCCTCCTATTGATAACAAGCTGCTTTCGATTATAATAGGCCGTAAATAAAACATAAAATACCACCGCCCATCCTCTTCATCGATCAATAACACAATTTTCTTTACCGATTTTCTGTCTTTAGTATAGCGAATAATCAATAAAAATACAAATACTATCGCAATATACCATAACAACTGCCATACCAAAAAGGTCAATTTTATTTCCAGGCATGTTTTTCCGCAAAAAAAAATATACTGGTACTAAACCAATCGAATCAGGAAACAAATCATGAAACTTCATTTCCCAAAATTTTCATTCATCCAGCATATTTTCTCCAAACCAATCCTTCCAAGATCATCCCTCCCCCACTTATCTCCTGCGCTGCGCCAGCTTTCCCGGCAAAGGCAAAAATTAAGCTTCTCCTCCCCCAGAGGGCGGCTGGCAAAGCCTGCGGCGATAACTGCGGCGCTTTTCCTGTTCTCTTTTTTTGCCGGGGAACTGGCGGCTTACGGGGTAAGTGCCTGGCAGCGCCATAACCCGGGGCAGCCTGCATTCTCCTCCATAACGGCAGATTCTTCTTCACTGCATAGCCAGACCAATGCTCCAATCCGCAGTCAGGGAAAACTAACCATCTACTCCGCTTCCGACGAAGGAAACTGGGGATTAAGCTTTCAGCAGGAAGGAAAACCCCCGGTAGCCAATGCTTCCATGGACTATCTGGCACAGTTTAACGCCCACTATGCCCAGGATACGGATGAAAAAGTTCTCTATCTCACTTTCGACGCCGGATATGAAAACGGAAATACCGAAGCGATTTTAGATGCACTGAAAAAACACGGCGCACCGGCAACCTTTTTTCTGGTAGGAAATTATCTGGAAACCAGCCCGGATTTGGTAAAGAGAATGATTGCAGAAGGCCATAATGTAGGCAACCACACCTACCACCACCCAGATATGTCAAAGATTTCAACAAAAGAAAGCTTTCAAAAAGAATTGTCCGATTTAGAAGCCTTATATCAGCAGACCACAGGGCAGCCGATGAAAAAATACTATCGGCCGCCCCAGGGAAAATACAGCGAAGCCAACCTTACTATGGCAAAGGAAATGGGCTATCACACCTTCTTCTGGAGCCTGGCCTATGTGGACTGGTATGAAGATAAGCAGCCCACAAAGGAAGAGGCATTTAAAAAATTAATCGGACGTATTCATCCCGGAGCCATAGTCCTGCTGCACAGCACCTCGAAAACTAACGGGGAAATCCTTGATGAGCTGCTGACAAAATGGGAAGAAATGGGTTATCGGTTTGCACCTCTGGATGATTTGGTGCAGACGGCTTCAGCCTCATAAAACGGGCAAAAATCCATAAAAATCACCCTGCCCAGACGGCTTCCCCCAGCATGGGAACAGCTCTGAAAGCATTGACCATCCGGTCTAAGACTACCTGATGGGTATTCCCTGTGTCCAAAACCGTATTCTGCACAGCCTCTGCCTCTATCTGAACCGTTATGACATCAAGGATGTTCTGTTTTCCTGTCCGGGTTAAAGCATTTACCTGGGCAGAAAAACAGGAGTCTGCTTCTTCCTGCAAAGCATCCGGCGTTTCTGTCATGGCAATAATATGGTTTCCCGAAACATAGTTGCCGCTTCCGGAAACAATGCGGATAATTATCGGTTTTCTTCCCTGAGGTTTAATGGAATCTGCGGCAATAACCTCTGAAATATGGTTTGCGGTTATGGTATTAAAACTGCCCTGAATATGCAAAAGTCCATATAAGTCATCCAGACCATTATCATATCCCAGCAAGGGTGCCCAAGGTTCATTATCCCTTAAAAAATGATTGGACGATACCATATTTTCCGAACAATTTTTTTCAAACACAAGCATTCCCGGATAAAATGAATGAAAACGATTTCCCGTAATTACGGAACGTGCCACATGTTCAAAATGCACACTGCTGGAGCCCCGGGGAAAAATATTGTTTGCACTGATTAACAGACCGCCAAAATTCTGGGCAAATATCGAATATCCTTTGTATCCTGCTCCCATAAGATTATCGGTTATCTTTGAAGCCTGTCCCCATCCCCGCAGTTCAATGCAGTTTCCGCATTCGGCGATAAAGTTATCGTGAATGGACAGTGCATCTGCGTGATACATGGTTATCCCATGTTCCAGATAGACAAATCCCATGCCGCTAATCCGAAACGCATCATTAGCACTTGCACTATAAATCCCTGTTTTGCCGTTGCTATACGTATTTTCCGGATTATCGGTTCCCAGACCGTCATCAATAAAATGCAGACCGTCAATGCAGAAGTTCTCAAATTCTACGGAACTTATGCGTGGGTTTCCCTCCCGTTCAATGTAGAATGCGGCACCTTCACTTTCCTGCATTCCCTCTTTTATGGGCAGGTCTGCCAGTATCCGGCTTCCCCCCGGCCAGACTTCATGGAGGTTTGCCCATTCTTCCTGCAAAAGATTATAGCGTATACTTGAAGAAACAAAACCATGCCCTGAACCCTGGATTTTCAGGTAACTGATATCGATAAGAACCTGTGTCCGAAGATGATAATCTCCTGAAGGAATATAAATCACTGCACCAGGTTTTCCTCCTTCGTCGATATCTGCACTGTTCTGCCTGCTTTTAATATCTTCAATTATACTGTTGATTACCTCTCCAATATCTTCATAAGGATTTCCAACATTCCACTCCGTTACATCATAATAATTCTTGCCAGCCATTGACTGTGCCTCCTGCCTATTTAATATTCATTGCCGTTTTTTCTTTAATCCAATTCGCTTGTGTCCGTCCCAAAACAGTTTTTCAGCCCATAAGCTTCCAGCTTTCGGAAAACGGCCCGACCGCCGCAGGCTCGGACATAAAGCTTGTTTTGTTTATCCAAAGCAAAAATATTATTGGAATGATTGTTTTGATAACTGTCGGTAAATAGTTCAAGGGAACTTTGGTCAGAAAGGATATGAACATCCAGTTCGTTTTTTCCTTTCAGGAACAATACGCTCCGTGAACTTCCTCTGCTCCAGCCGTCTGCATTCGACCGATCCACGTACAATTCTCCCCCGGCAAAATCAAACACAACCGCGGTTTTCTTTCTTTCACCACAGCGCAGAACCAGTTCCAGCTGCCGGGCATCCGTCTTTGTCAGGTCTATCATAAACTTCAGTTCATAACAGACCCCATCTCCTGCAGTCAGTTCCATTTCTTTTTCCTCAACCACAATTTCTTCTTTCCTTACGGCATTTTCCCGCAGGTTTTCTACTTCCTGAACGGGAATAAACTGCAAGGTATGATCCTTTCGCATACGAACTTCTCTTGGAATATTAAAACATCCGCACCAGCCCTCTTTATAGGTGGGGCCCCAGTCCTTCCACAGCGGCATCCATTCCCATTCATTTGACCAGCTCACCATAATTCTTCTTCCGTCTGGGGCAAGAAACGACTGCGGGGCATAATAATCAAATCCCCAGTCAATTTCCCGGCTTATCGAATAGTCAAATTTTCCTGTTTTTTCATCAAAATCTCCTACCATATACACAGAAGTATGGTCGCCGGAACCCATGGGCGAGAAGGTCAGGACATATTTATCGCCTAAGGGGAATAAATCCGGACACTCCCACATCATTCCCCACTCTCCGCGGCTTTCTGCCAGGACATTGACAAAATCCCAGTGCAGCATATCTTTTGATTTATACAGCAAAGCCATTCCGTGACGATTGCGGCTTGCACCGCACACCATATAGTATACATCCTTCTGACGCCATACTTTCGGATCTCGGAAATAATCTTCGGCTATCCCTTCCGGCGCAGTGATCACCGGATTTCCCGGATATTTTTTAAAATAAATGCCGTCCTCACTGTAAGCAATGCACTGTGTCTGTACGATTCCCTTCCCGTGATGCGATGTCCCGGTATACATTAAAAACAGTTTCCCCTCATGTTCGATGGCACTGCCAGAAAAACATCCGCCTTTTGGATAATCGTCATAAGGATCACTAGGAGCCAGAGCAAATGGAAGATATTCCCAATGAAGCATATCCTCACTGACCGCATGGCCCCAGTACATGCAATCCCAAAATCCGCCATAAGGATTACACTGAAAGAAAAAATGATACTTTCCCCGGAAATAAATCAATCCGTTAGGGTCATTCAGCCATCCTGACTGCGCCATAAAATGATAGTGCTGGCGCATCTTGCCACGGGCTGCCTGATCCTTATTTTGCATCGTTGCCATCTGTGCCCGGGCAATATTTTGTTTCAGCAATTCTTCCGACATAAGTTTTACCTCTTTCTTTAACCTTTTACTGCTCCGGCAGTCATTCCCTGAACGATGTATTTCTGCGCCAAAAGGGAGATAATCATTACCGGAAAGCTAAATAAAAATGCCCCTGCGCACATTGGACCAAGATCCAGATTATAAGCAGACAAAAATCCTGCCAGACCAACCGTAAATGTCTTTGCATTTGTGCTGGTCAAAAGTAATGCAACAAGAAAATCGTTCCATGCAAGGAAAAGGGTAAAAATAAACGCTGTGGCCAGCCCCGGCTTGCAGATGGGCAGAATCACCTTTCGGAAAGTCTGAAGGCTGCTTGCCCCATCCATAAATGCTGCTTCATCCAGTGTCGTGGGAATTCCTTCATAGAAACTCAGCATTGTCCACATCACAAATGGCATATTGATGGCCCCGTAGACAATAATCAATGCAATTTTTGTATCATACAATCCCAGGTTACAGATTAGTTCATAAATCGGAACAACAATGCTGGATGTAGGAATCATTTTCAGACACAGCACCAGGACAACCAGGGCCACCGATAATTTCGCCCCGGAACGCTGAATCGCATAGGCTGCAAGGGAACCTAAAATCAGCGCAATCAATGTGCTTATTAACGCTGCGGTTAAGCTGTTGAACAGATAACCCAGAGCATCCATCCTTTCCAAAAGCCCTGAAAAATTTTCTACAGAAAACACTTTTGGGAAAAACCTGGGCGGGACGGCAATAACCTCTGAACCCGGCTTAAAAGCACAGCAAATCACATAGATGTAAGGGAACAGCCAGCACAAGGTAAGAATCACTGATAAACCGATTCCCAGATTTTTTCCGGTTTCTCCTCTTCTTTTCATTCTTTCCTCCATTCTGTGAGCGTTTTACAGCATATCATACTCCATATTAGCTATTCTTTTTCTTCGGATTCCATAAACTCTGCATAAACACCAAAGTAAAGATAACCAATACAGCAATAAATACAATCGCCATCGCACTCGCATAGCCAATATCATTGTACCTGGTCAGCGTCTTATAGATAATAATGCTGATGGTTTCTGAGGAACTGTTTGGCCCGCCCTCGGTCATCGCCCAGATAATATCAAAGGTTCTGGCTGCATCAATAATTCTTACCGACAGAGCCGTCAGCAGAACCGGTTTAATTACCGGAAGCTTAATCCGTGAAACCTGCTGAAGCAAACCTGCTCCGTCAATTTTTGCCGCCTCCAGCATACTGGTATCGATTCCCTGCAGACCGGCTAAGATCATCAGCATCATAAAGGGCGTGGTCAGCCAGATATCTGCAATACAGCAGGCAAGGAGGGACCATTTTTCATCGGCAAGCCAGAGAATATCACTGCTGCCGGATAAAATCCCGACTCTGTATAGAAGTTCATTAATAATTCCGAAACTGGAACTCATCATTAATTTCCAGGTAAGGCCAGCGACCAGAGGAGCTATCATCAGCGGTGCCATCATCATTGACCGGATAACCTTGCTTCCCTTGTAATCCAGTTCAAAAAACAAAGCAAACAATAACCCTAAAAGAGTTTCTGCCCCTACGGCAATAACAATGTACATCAGTGTATTTTTTAATTGTTTTAAAAATCCCCCTGCGGTAAATGCATGAATATAATTCCCTAGTCCAATAAAGGTCTTATCTCCGGAAATTCCAATTTCATAAAAGCTGTCCATAATCATGGTTATAATCGGATAAATCAAAAATGCCCCCATGAATACCGCACCCGGCAGAAAGAATAATAATAAGGTTTTTCTTGAAATTAATTGCATTTGCTTACCACCTTTTTATTGCTAAACTGCTGTTTACTTGTTCATTTTCCCATTTCCCTGCCGCTTTTTGATTATTTACGGATAGCTTCAATATCCGCCTTGGCTTTATTTAGGGTTTCGTTAATATCGCTTCCTCCTAAACAAGATTCCACCACGCCGGTCAGCACTTCTTCAATCTGTGCCCAGGATGCGGTCATTGGTCTTGGCTGTGATGCTTTCGCCCCCAAGGTTTCAAGGACAGCGGTTGTATGCTCATTGCCGGCTTCTTTTCCGGCTTCTTCATACACGGAAGTCCTTCCGGCGATTTTCAAGGTAAGATCCATGTAATCAGCATTGTGATCGTACATAAATTCTACATATTTCTGTGCCATTTCCTTATTCTTTGAATTTTTCATTACACACTCATACCATGGACCTGTCGTTGCCCCAATACCGGCACTCCCGGCAATCATCGGCGCACATCCTACCTTTTCAGCGCCCAGGGCTTTCACTGCCGCCGGATACTGATGGCTCCAATTTAACTGCATGGCAATTTTTTCATTCGTAAAAAGTTCCTGGGATTCCGTAGAAGCTGTGGAAAGAGAATCTGCCGGAGTATAATCCGCACCGGCGTTTTCAACCATAAAGTTCAGGGCATCCACATAGGGCTGTGCAGTGATATTCACTGATCCGTCCGAGCCAAATACAAGACCGTCGGCACCGGCCTGGCAGGCAAAATCCAAAAAGGAACACACGGCATCGGAACCGCTGCCAAATACGGTCGTTCCTTTCATCTCCCCGGCAGTCATCTCTTTTGCTAATACCTGATAGTCCTCCCAGGTTTTTGGCACCTTATCTTCGGAAATAAGATCTTTGCGGTAAATCAATATCTTTGAATTCACCCACATCGGATAACCAAGAAGATTTCCGTCAATCGTTCCGCTTTCCTGGAGAGTCGGCAGAAAATCACTGGTATCTGCATCCTTTACCGGTTCAATCGCCCCGGCAAAAGCCGCCAGCCATACCACATCCATACAAGCCACATCATGAGCTGCCTGTTTTGCCTTAATCTCCGTTGACAGCTTGTCATACATTCCTGTATAAGCCACAGCATCCACAATAACCCTGCACCCTGTCTGCTCTTCAAAAGTCCCTGCTGTTTCCTTCGCCAGGGTTTCTGCCGGAGAACCACTTTCTACCAGCACGGTAATACTGTTGTCATTACTTCCTTCTCTCTGACCATTTCCCCCTGCGCATCCTGTCAGCCCTGTTCCTGCCACTGCTGCTGCAAGCACGAGCCCTAACCATCTTTTCTGCATCTTCCCATAACCCCTTTTCTGCATCTTGCTCATTTGTTTTTGTTCCCCTTTCTTTCATGATAGGCTCATTATACTTTATGAAAATTATAATGTCAAACGTTTTCAATATATTTTTTCATTTTTTGCTGTTTTACATAAAAACCATTCCTTGTTTTTGGGCAAAATGCCTATGAATTTCTTGTTTTCTTCCTGTCTTCTGCTTGCTCTGAAATTTTTATGAAAATTTTTTCATTTATTTTTCTTTCATTTTTTTCTGTATTATGCTATAATC
>VSOC01000085.1 GCA_009774615.1 Lachnospiraceae bacterium | reverse complement strand
ATTATCACTCATATTTGTTTTATAAAGGTAATAAAGTAAATCGGCATTAAAAAGATAAATATAATTACAAGATTTTATCCCTTAAATGTTTTTTTCGTCGGAAGTTAGTTTGGAAGTAAAAGTTCTAAAGGTTTTTAGGAAATTAGAACATAGATTATTGTAGTCTGAAGATTTTCCGGTTTTTTGGTAAGATGAAAACATTAGTTTTTCTTCTTTAATGTAAAGTATTTTTTTCTCTAATAGAGAAAAGTAGCCGTGGTCATTTGTTTTGTTACAAAGTGCATAATGAGATATTTTTAAATCACTTACATTAAAATGGATTAAAGTGATTAATGCAGAAATTATGCATTGATATTTGATTGCAGATTCCCAAAATTCAGGATTTGTATTCAGGGAAGGATAAAGTGTTTCTATGCTGTTTGTTTCTTCGTATGAATAAGGAGAAGAGCCGAAAAAATAGTATGGGCGGCTTTTATGGAATAGGGGAAAACAAATTTCATGACATTTTTTGAAAACGGCTTCAATATACTCAGAGCCATTATTAGCTTCTTGGATGAGAAGTTCATCCGTTGAACGATATAAATGCAGGGAATATTGCAAAAAGGCTTTGAAATCTGATAATTCAGGTGAATTATCGCTCAAATTTTCAAATGTATATAGATTCATACAGTATTTCTCCTTTTTTAGCTTAATTTTACCATGTCTAGTGTAAATTTTCAACAAAAAAGATTTGAAATTAATCATATTTATTACCGTATTTTTTTGATAGACTTTATCTTGTCGGACGAAGCCCGTCCATCCTGAAAGGATTTGCGTTTTACAAGTACCTGGCAAGGAATAGGAATAACTAAATAAGGAGGAAATTCAAATGGGTTATGGAAATGAAAATCAGGGATATGCTATACCAATACCAGTTATTCAAAATTTAATCGAAGCTGGAGCAATAGAACGGATTGGGGAATTTGCTGTAGCTGCACACGAGGCAAAAAATAAAGTTCCCTTGGATTATAGCATTAGGTTTTGCACCTCAAAAGATTCGGATAAAACGTATTTTTATCGAGAAAATGCTACCAAGAAAGGTGAAGTAGTGGAGTTTTTCGATGGCATTATTCAAGAGATAATTTTGGTTAATTATGAGCCAAAATTTGGTTTTGATGATGGAAGGCTGCTGATTTATCAGGTCAATAAAAATCAAAATATGGTTTTTGTTGCAAATAACTGCTGGGGGAAAAAGGAAATGATTCAAACACTGCGTGACCATGGAATTATTTTCAGAGTCTGCAAAAATGATTCATTTATATTGCGAATGTTTATGGAACATTTGGCAGAATTTCAAGTGACAAAATATATCAAATGTGATCCACGGGCAGGGTGGGTGCAATGCAATTCGGAATGTGAATTGACGTTGTATCCTGAATTAATTGGAAGCCCTATCCAATCGAAGAAAGAATACAAGTGGAAATTTCAGACGGCGGACTCGTGGTTGTTTGATATTCCGGCGTTCGCAGCAAAAAAAACCTTATTAACGGAAAAAACAGATTCCAATAGATTGAATATGGTTTTCATAATGGACATATTTAAGAGTTTAAGTCCATTTTTGCTGTTGTTGTTTTCGATTTTATTTGTCGGAATAACCACTAGCCGTCTAGTTCAAAGGTGCAATTTTATTCAAGAAAAAATTATCTTAATAAATTGTAAAAATATTAAAACACTCCAAGTTTTAAAGAATTTTTTCTCGTTTTATATTGAAGATAAAGAATTAAATTTAACACTTTCAATGCAGAATAAAAAATTACAAAAGATTTTGTCTGAATCGAAGGATCAGCTTATCGTGATAGATGCAGATACTGAAGATGTTTCGGGACGACGAAAACGGAATATTGCAACTTTGCAAAATTATGTTTGTTCTGGAAGTCTTTCAGATGGCCAAAAAGCAGATGCTGTGGTGATTTTACTAAGCCGCGGAATTTCAGCAGGTATTTCCCTGGATGATGCATTGATTTTTGATGTTGATGAAACCGATCAAACATTTTTTATGCTGCAGATGAATGAAGATATACGCGGTAAAGTAGCTCAACTGGTAAGTTATCTTATTCATACCATAGAAAACACTCCAGAATTGCTTGAAGGGCTATTTTGGGTAAAATCCCTAAATTCAAACATTGCTCGTATGCTAAGTTTAGCAGCAGAAACATTTTTGGATATGGAGATGATAAAAAAGTGTGTTTCTGAACCGAAAAAAATATTAGCAGAATTGAAAAATTTGATTTCTTCGGCTGAAATGTTTGCAGACGTAGAAGGAATAAGCAGTATTGTTGCTGAGATAATTCTGAAAAAAATTCAGAAAAAAGAGGGAATAAAACTTCGAATGGCAAAAGATAAAGTTGACAAAAAAGAACTTAATTTTACGATACTCATGGATAAAAAAGCACTGTATTTATCAGACACAGTGCTCATAAATTATATTTTGCCGGAACTTGCTTCTGCAAATGTAACACCCGTTACATTACGAAAAGTTTTGGCACATGAAGGACTAATTAATCGTTATACTTCTGAAAGCGGAAGTAAAAGTAATAAGAAAAAACGTCCTATTTATTCAAAGGATGGAAAATTATATTATTGCCATATGACAGAGATTAACAGGGAACGTTTAGAAGAATTAACAGAAGTTGATTTTGATGAATTAATGGAGTTGGTACAAGATGAAAAATAGAATTTTAATCGGAAATTCAATGTCTGGTGATATTAGCGTTTTTATGGATATTTTATATCCAAAAACAAATTCGCATACATTAATTCTTGGGGAATCAGGTGCTGGAAAAACATATTTTACACAAGTCCTTCTGCGAGAAATGATAGGGTGTCAATATCGCTGCTTTGTCTTGGATTTGGCAGGAAGTCTTGCAAGAGGGCAGGCGGAAAAATGGTTTTTTGAAGAGATGAGAGAGGAGGTGAACTATATTAATGTGGCAGAGAAGGGGACAGGAATTAATCTCTTTAAGCGAATTCAGTTAGACGAAGAAACCCTTGAAAAAATATCCGCGTTGTCAAGCCGTCTGGTGGATACATTAAGCTTTTACCTTGGAAAAGGAGAGGTACAGAGGAGTTTGTTGTACCAGGCAATTAAGAAAATTGTAGAACGAGCAGAAAAAAAGGGAATTTCTGCAAGCTTGGCGGATTTGATGAACGAACTGAATAACGACATGGATAATGTAGAAATAGCAAAAAAAATAGCACTAAAATTAGCTCCTCTGGTGGACGGAGCATATTTTGACACAGATATCAATTCTGTTTATGAATCTGAAAAAAATCTGATGATTTGGGAAATGCAGTCAGTTTCCTTACAGATTAAAAGGGTGATCAGCGATATTATTTTATGGCAGTTATGGGGCGAAGCTGTAGTTTCAGGAAGCAAGGAAAACCCTATATTTGTGTTTATTGATGAATTCCAGAATATTAATCTTATCCCGAATTCACCTACCTATAAAATTTTATGTGAAGGGCGTAAATATGGATTAAATTTACTCTTGGCAACGCAGTTTTTTCGGGGGAAATTTTCTCCAGAGGTAGAAATGGCGGTTGCTCAAATGGGAAACAAAGTTTGTTTTAAACCGCCGGAACGAGAAGCAAAATTAATTGCCGAAATACTCGGCTCGTATGAAGACAGAAAAAAGACAGAAAAAGAATTAAAGGAATTAAAAAGAGGCGAAGCAAAGGTGCTGGGAAATTTTTATCTGGGAAAGGAAACATTAAATCCAATGAAAAAGGTAAATAAAGTGAAAATAAAGACGATTTAAGCCGATAAAACCAAGAAATATAATGTAAAAAATCCGGTTTGGTTCATGAGTTAGGAGGTGAAGAAATGAAAATCTATATTCATATTGTACACAGAAAATAATTTTTCATAGGACACAATAATATCATGAAACTGTCGCTGATATTTTCCATATAAATAAAAGAAAAAGGAAATTTATATGGAAGTGTCCGCGGCATCAAAGGAGGTATCACGAATGAAAAAGCAGCAGAAAGAAAAGGATATTCTCTGTCAGATTGCAGTTTTATTGACAAGAGAAAAATTTCTGAATCCAGAGGAGCATGTTCGTTTTCTTGCTTTATTGAGGGAGGAAACGTAAATGGCTTTATTACGTGCAGTATTTTATTGCCGATGCAGTACAGAAGAAGAAAGCCAGGTGGATGCTTTAAATAAGCAAATTTTAGAAAGTGAAGCCTGTATCGGGGAGCAGGGATGGTGCCTGGTTGACCGCTATGTGGAATCGAAAAGCGGAACAACCACGAAGGGAAGAAATGAATACAATCGTTTATATGAAGATTTGCTTGCTGATAAGTTCGATATTATTGTCATTAAAAGCCAGGATCGTCTTATGCGTAATGTGAAGGACTGGTATCTTTTTCTGGATAGGATGCTGGCCAGGGGTAAGCGCCTTTTTATGTATCTGGAAAGGAAATTTTATTCAACGGATGATGCGCTGATTACCGGGATTAAGGCAATTCTGGCAGAGGAATACAGCAGAGAATTAAGCAAAAAGATTAATAATGCGCACCATCATCGTCAGAAGAACGGCGGAAAAGCTATGCTGAATTCACGGGTGTTTGGATTCTGTAAAAAACCCGATGGAACGCTTCTTATTGTGGAAGAAGAAGCAGAGATTATACGAAAAATATATGCTTACTGTGCGGCTGGGTATGGCAGCCGCACGATTGCCAATATCTTTTTAAACCAGGGCTATGTAAAACGTACAGGAAATGTTCTGACCGCCGGTGCGGTTCGAAAAATTATTCGAAATCCTCTCTATATGGGAACCATGGTGATGAATCGCCGGCATTATGATTTTGAAATGAAAAGGACAATTAATCTCCCGAAAGAAGAATGGATTTATCATAAAGGTATAGTTCCTGCGATTGTGGACAGTGTATTGTGGGAACAGGCGAATCAGGCCATGAATAAGCGGGTCAGGAATTTTCAGCAGGATAGTTCTATGCCATCCGGCAGTAATCAGGAAAGAAAAACAGGACGCTATAACTTATCCGGGAAATTGGTCTGTGCAAACTGCGGGAAACCGTATTACCGAACGTGGCGGCATCGTTATAAGAGTAAAGATAGTATGGTGATTGAGTGGAAATGCAGTAATTATCTGGAAAAGGGGAGAATAGGCAGCGAGTGTACATGCAAGGCAAGAAAAGTAAAAAAAGAATTTCACGATGGATGCAACAATGTGCATTTGGAGGAAAATACGGTGTATGCTCTTCTTGAACAAGTAAGCAGGCAATACTACCATATGGAACAGGATAAAGACAGTATTGTTCTTCACGCCGTTCAAATTTTGCGAAAGGTGCTGGGAAGCAGAGTGGATAACCATGAATGGGAACAGATACAAAAGGAGGAAGAGCGTTTAAATCAGCAGAAAGATTTTCTTCTGACAAAGTTTTTAGAAGGGGTGATTGCCGATAAAGACTATCGAAGAAAAGATAATGAACTGGAGGAAAGTTTGTCCAGAATTCAGAGAAAAAAGGAAGAATGGAAACAGAAGGAATGGGAAAAGAAAAGCCTGGAACAGAGAATTGAACAGATAAAAACCAGGCTGGAAAGCGGAGGAGTGGAAAAAGCTGCTGCCGTACAGATGTTGGAAGATATTCGGGAGATTCGGGTACATGAGTGGCAGCTTGAATTTTGTTTTGATCCGATGCGTATACTCCATATATCGGATACAGACAAAGACAACACACAGATGCTTCAGGAAATATTACATAAAGAGTTTACACTATGGGTTGATTACCCATTTTCCCCGGAAACAGAGCGTGGGAGGTATCTGGATCGGCGGAGGATTATGGAACAGATAAAGAAAAATCCCTCATCAACTGCAAAAAGTATTGCCAAAGAGATGGGGCGTTCGATGTATATGGTAAGAAACCGTATCGTGGAATTGACCGAAGGAGGCTACCTGTACTTTAACGGAAGGGGCGGACATGGCGTGTGGGAAATAATCAAAGAACTTCCAGAGAAGGAAAAAGCATTTCAAGACGGAGGATTATAAGTCTGGACGGGGAAAGGTAATCCCCGTCGGACGAAGTCCGCCCGTCCCGAAGGGATATGGTTTGTAAAGGAAATCCATCAGAAAGAAGTATTGACTGAAGATGTGTTTTCTGATTCTGTTTATCTGTATAGTAAAAAAGATGATTCTTTTTGCCGGGGAGCTGGAAATCGTAGGAGAGATGCAAGATATATGTAGCACATGATCTTGTAGAAAGGTTTGCAGAATTTGGTTTGGTTTTGCATGGCTTTTGTAGAACAGATATGTTATACTCTTAATATAGAGGAAAGATTATTTGCAGGAGAATAAAAAGATAAAGAAATGGGGAAATAACAGATGGCAGAATTTTTAATGAAGCCCCGTGTGGACTATGCATTTAAAGAGATTATGATGGATGAGAAGGCCAGGATAGGTTTTTTATCGGCGATGTTGAAATTAAAACCGGAAGAGATTAAAGAAACACGGATGCTTAATACCAACCTTAGAAAGCAAAGCGAAAAGGAAAAACTTGGGATTTTAGATGTAAGAATCTTGATGAATGATAACACCGAGATTGATATTGAAATTCAGCTTGCTGCAATGAATATCTGGGCAGACCGGGCATTATTCTATTTGGCGAAGATGTATACGGAACAAATTAGCGCCGGGGAAGATTATAATGCATTTAAGAAATGTGTAAGTATTAGCATTTTAGATTTTAAACTTTTTGAACATGATCCTGAGTTTTACTCCTGTTTTCATATTTGGGAGGATTCACGGCATTTTCTGTATACAGATAAGATGGAGTTTCATGTATTAGAACTTCCTAAATTGCCGAAAGAATTAAAAAAGGACAGCAGCGATATAGAATTATGGGGAAAGTTTATCAGTGCAGAGCGAAAGGAGGAGTTTGATATGCTGGCAGAAAAAAACGCATATATCGGAAGTGCTTACCAGTGTTTACAGGTTATTAGTCAGGATGAAGAAAAGCGGTTGGAATATGAGGCCAGAGAGAAAGCTATCCGGGATTATAACCAGATTATGCTGGAAGCAGAGAAGCGGGGAGAGGCACGAGGAGAAGCAAGAGGAGAGGCGCGGGGAGAAGTTAGAGGAAGAGCACAAGGAAGAGAGGAAGGAATTGAGCGTGTCAATAAGTTAAATACTTTGTTAATTAGTGACAAACGCTATCAAGATTTAGAACGTTCCGTAAATGATGTAGATTTTCAAAAACATTTAATGTTAGAATATGGAATTTGAACTTAGCGGCAAGAAAAAGTTTCTGTTTCTACATCAGGGAGTTTTCTGTTATTTTCTGCATATGGATAAGATGGAGTTTTATGTATTGGAACGGCAGTCTGCACCCGATAAGGTATAGTTGGAAAAAGGAAAGGAGGCTGGATGATATATGGTTAGAACTATAGGAATAGGTTGTCAGGATTTTGAAAAAGTAAGAAAAGAAAGATTATTTTATATCGATAAAACCAATTTTATTCGGGAATGGTGGGAAAATGCAGACGATGTGACATTGATTACTCGTCCAAGAAGGTTTGGAAAAACTCTGAATATGAGTATGTTGGAGAAATTTTTTTCTATCCAGTATGCGGGACAAGGGGAATTATTTCAGGGATTAAAGATATGGGAAGATGAAAAGTACAGAAAACTCCAGGGAACTTATCCTGTGCTTGGGATTAGTTTTGCTGATGTAAAAGAAACAACATATGAGCAGGTAAGAAAAAGAATCTGTCGTATGATTAAAGCAGTTTATAATAAATTTGATTTCTTATTAAAAAGCGATTTTTTGAATGAAAATGAAAAAAAGGATTTTGAGCATATTTCGGTTGATATGGAAGATAATGAAGCTGCTTGTTCGTTAAAGATGTTGTCAGATTATCTGTGTCGCTATTATAATAAGAAGGTAATTATTTTATTGGACGAGTACGATACGCCGATGCAGGAAGCTTATGTTAATGGCTATTGGGATGAACTTGTTTCATTTACCAGGAGTATGTTTAATGCTACGTTTAAAACCAATCCTTATATGGAGAGGGGGATTATGACTGGCATCACCAGGGTGAGCAAAGAATCCATTTTTTCTGACCTGAATAATCTTGAAGTGGTTACTACGACATCCAATAAATATGCAGAATATTTTGGATTTTTAGAAGAGGAAGTTTTCACGGCATTAGATGAATTTGGCTTGTCTGAACGAAAGAAAGAAGTCAAGATTTGGTATGATGGTTTCTCTTTTGGAAAAAGGAAAGATATTTATAATCCATGGTCGATCTTGAATTATTTAGATAAAGGACAAATAGAAACATATTGGGTAAATTCCAGTTCAAATAATCTGGCAGGGAAGTTAATTCAGGAAGGGACAAAGCAGATAAAACAGGAGTTTGAAAATTTGCTGCAGGGAAAATGTATAGAAATTGATATTGATGAGCAGATTGCCTATAATCAGCTAAAAACAAAACGCAATGCTATTTGGAGTATTTTGCTTGCGGGAGGATATTTAAAGGTAATAAAAAAAGAACTGAATCAAAAGAGTGGACGTTGGTATTACACCATGTCATTAACAAACAGGGAAGTATATCTTATGTTTGAGCGTATAATTCAAGATTGGTTTTCAGAAAGTGAAGAAAATTATAATGATTTTATTAGAGCATTATTGCAGAATAATATTAAGGCAATGAATGTGTACATGAATCGAGTAGCACTGACTACGTTCAGCTATTTTGATACAGGAAAGAAGCCTTCTGACGAAGAACCAGAGCACTTCTATCATGGTTTTGTATTAGGGTTAATGGTAGAATTATCTGGCCGATATATCTTGACTTCGAATCGGGAAAGTGGTTTTGGGAGGTATGATGTAATGCTGGAACCTTTATATCCAGAGAAAGATGATGGAATAATTATAGAGTTTAAGGTATTGGATAAAGATGAAGAAAAAGAACTTTCTGATACAGTGGAAGCGGCATTAAAGCAGATTGAAGAGAAAAAATATGAAACAGCATTAACCGCAAAAGGAGTACCAAAAGAAAAAATCAGAAAATACGGGTTTGCCTTTAGCGGAAAAAAAATATTAATTCAGGGAAAGTGATTTTTTAAATTGTATCCGAATAAACGGCAGATGTTAATTAAGCATCTGTCTGGAACCGGGAAGGCTTAGGGGAAGCAGTTAAAGAATTGCTGGCAGAATCGAACGCATTTTTGAAATCATCAAAAATACTTAGAAAGATGAACGAAATTGAGTTGTGATTGCATGATAAATGATAATTGGTTATCTTAATGAAAGGATATGCAATCGTATCTGTATGTATCCTCAGCTAAACGTCTGCGACCCATACGTAATTAAGTACCCCAAACCTGCCCGGCTGGATAAGAATTCGCCGATAATTACGCCCACCAGGCAAAGTCCGATATTGACTTTCATGCTGCTGATGATCAGCGGGATGGAAGAGGGCAGGAGGACTTTTGCCAGAACATCTTTTTTGGTTCCGCCCAGGGAGTAAATCAGCTTGATTTTTTCCGGGTCGGTCTGGGAAAAACCGGTGTGCAGGGTGAGGATGGAACCAAAGAGGGCCACGGAAACGGCGGCGACGATAATGGTTTTGGTGTTATTGCCCATCCATACTAAAAACAGCGGAGCCAGGGCGGATTTGGGCAGGCTGTTTAAAACGACCAGATAGGGTTCCAGGATTTCTGACATGGCCCGGCTTGACCAGAGGAGGAGAGCGCAGGCCAGGCTGATTAGGATGACCAGAAGAAAGGAAACCAGGGTTTCCATCAGGGTGATTCCCGTGTGCACGAAAAAGGAACCGTCGGCAAGCATGGAATAAAAGTATTTTCCAATCATGGACGGACTGCTGAAAATAAAGCTGTCAATCCAGGAAAAAGAAGCTGCCAGTTCCCAGAGTGCCAGAAAAAGAACCATCAGCATCGTGCGGACGATTCTTACCTGTCTGCGGTGAAGAAGCTCTTCTGCCAGATAATGTTCCTGGGCCAGGGAAAGAACAGAGAAGAATTTATGCTCCATCATGTTTTAACTCCTTCCAGATAAGATTAAAATACTGTGAAAATTCGGGAGTATTGCGGCGTTCCATGGGAGAAATACAGGCTGGCGAATGTTCATTTGATGTGTTTTTATCAGGAGAATCGTTTTTATCAGGAGAATCGCCGGGAACAGCTCTCCGGGAAAAAGAAACCGGGATAATGGCCTTCACCCTTGCCGGGCGGGGCGATAAGACGACAATCTGATCTGCCACGCTGATGGCTTCCGATAAATCGTGGGTGACCAGTACCGCGGTTTTTTTTGTTTTTCGGATAATGGTGCTGATATCGTCGCAGACAGCCAGTCTTGTCTGGTAATCGAGTGCAGAGAATGGTTCGTCCAGCAGCAGAATATCCGGCTTTAGCGCCAGCGTGCGGATAAGCGCAGCCCTCTGGCGCATACCGCCGGAAAGCTGGGAGGGGCGCATATCCTGAAACTCTTCCAGACCATAGGTCTTTAACATTTCTTTTAATTCTTTCTGGTTTTCGGGAGTGAGGCGCTTCTGGATTTCCAGTCCCAGGGAAACATTGGATAAGATCGTCCGCCATTCAAACAGGTGATCTTTTTGCAGCATGTAGCCGATTAAGTTGCCTGCCTCGTCCAATGGCTTCTGGTCAATAAGAATCGAACCGCTTTCCGGCCTGACCAGTCCGCAGAGCAGGGACAGAAGCGTAGATTTTCCGCATCCTGAGGGGCCTACGATAGCGATAAATTCTCCGGTATCTGCTGTAAATGATATATCCGAAAGAGCCGGCGTTTCCCCTTCCATCGTGTGGTAGGCGTAGCCGACTCCCCGTACCTCAAGCTTATGAGCCATGATAATGATTCCTTAATTTCTGCTCTTTCTATACTCTATGACTGCCGTTTTCGAGTGGTTCATCATCTTCGATTTTCTGCAGTAAAAACATCGTATAGGTTCCGACAGCAACGAGCTTTCCCGCTTCCGTGGTGATTTCCACCCGGTTGACCACCGTTGATCTCCCCTTATGTGCCGCCCTGCATTCGACATAGAGTTTCCCTTCTTCTAAAGGAATACCATGGAGGAAATTGATGCTGGCACTCTGCGTGGTGTTGGTCATTTCATAGGCATAAGTAGCCATACCTGCCGCCATATCACACAAGGTAAACAGGAAACCTCCGTGGACAATTCCGTAAATATTGATGGATTCCGGCGGAATTTCGATAGAAAACTTTGAATATCCCGGGCGTGCATCAATCAATACTGCGCGTTCAAAGCCGCCGAGCGGATGAATGTGGCTTACAATGCCTTTCCAAATCTTATCTCTCATGATTCTTTTCCCGTGTTACCGTTCCCGCAGCAGCAGGTGTGTGCGGTGTGAACAGCAACTTTCCTTTCTCTACTTTTTTGTCTATTTTTGCCAGAAGAAATTGAAAGTTCATGGCCGGATTTTGCATTTTTTGTCTATTCTGCACATCTTAATCGTTAAATAAATAACAATATTTTTGCATGGTCAAAGAAAAAATAAGGAGAAACTTCTATAATCAATTTGACTACGATGCATCATTGCTTTTCATGGATTTATGGGCAAAATGATAAAAAATAAACTCTTAACCGGTAAACTATACCACAAAAGCGATAATTGTACAAGGAAAAATACAATCCATAGGCAATACCTATTAATCCTAAAAAAAGTTCGGGTTAGCATCGATTGGATCTTTTGACAGGGCTATTGTATAATTCAAGCATAAAGATTGTTAAAAAAAATCCAAAAATAATAACAATGAAAAGCACAAGGAGGAAATGAACACATGAGTAAATTATCCGCAGAAGAATTTCAGGCTTATTTAAAGCAGATTCGCGAACTGGCCGAAGGACCATTGGAGGAAATTCAGAAAGAGGTTGAAGTTACGAATAAGTTCCCGCAGGAGTTTTATGACCTGGCAATCGAGAATAACTTATATCGCTGCTCCCTTCCGGAAGAGTACGGCGGCTGGGGATTAAGCGAACTTGAAATCTTACAGGTACAGGAAGAGTTCTCCAGAGGCCCGGGCGGCATGCGTATGCATCTTCACTATGCAATGGACTTAAACTGGAGAATCTTAGATGATTACGGCAGCAAGGAATTAAAAGACGAGTGGATGCACAAGTTCCAGGATAAGACCGTATTTACTTGCTTTGCTTTAACCGAAGCTACCGGAGGAACCGGCGCTGACTTACATACCACTGCAGTAAAAGAAGGCGACTGCTACGTATTAAACGGTGAGAAAACACTGATTTCCCATACCGACTGCTGCGAATTTGCCTATGTTATCGCTGTAACCAACCCAGAGTCCAGCAAGGACGACCGTCTGTCCGCATTCTTCGTACCGATGGATGCTCCTGGATTTGAAGTAATCAACATGCCTCATATGATGGGCTGTCGCGGTGCAGGACACGGCGAATTAAAGTTCACGAACTGCAAGATTGACAAGAAGTACCTGTTAGGCAAAGAAGGCCAGGGTCTTGAAATTGCCATGCACTCCTTATCCGTATCCCGTGCACACATCGCAGCTTCCAACCTGGGTATGGCACAGAGAATGTTAGAGCTGTCCTTACAGTATGCACATGACCGTGTAACCTTCGGCAAGCCAATCGGAACCCGTCAGGCTATCCGCTGCAAGATTGCCGATATGTCCATGATGGTTCATGCTCTCCGCTGCATGGTTTATGACTTTGCAAAAGATTACGAGAAGAACCCAACCGGCGAGTACATCGAAGAGAAGGCTGCAATGTGCAAGCTGTACAGCATCGACACCACCAGAAAAGTCAGCGACGAAATGCTGGAAATTTTCGGCGGCGTAGGCTACTTTGAGGACTGCAAGTACGGCCCGGTAGAGCGTCTGTACCGTGACTGCCGCGCAATGTGGTTAGAAGAAGGTGCTCCAACCGTTCAGAGAATCACCATTTCCAGAAATACCATTAAGCATAATGCAAAAATGGAGTATGTTCTGTAAGAAAGCAGTAAGAAATAGACGATAATTAAGCAATGCAAACGTGCAGCTGGCTGCCGCCCCGTTGAGAGCTTGCTCGTACAAGGGGTGGACGTCAGAGGCACGTTTCTTTTTTTGCACAATCCTGTTCCAGCGATGGAAGGATAAAACTGACGAACAAAGTTTGAATATTTTTATAAAAAAGGAGAACCCACCATGAAACCACTCCAGGGAGTAAAAGTAGTTGACTTAACAACCTATCTTGCCGCCCCCACCACCGTCCGCGTACTGGGCGAATGGGGTGCTGACTGTGTAAAAATAGAATCCGCCAAAGGTGATCCCGCCAGAACCCAGGGTGCCGTCTTCAACATGCCCTTCCTCGACGACGAAAACCTGGCTTTCGATGTTGCCAACATGAACAAGCGCTTCATCACCTTAAACTTAAAGTCCGAAAAAGGTCGTGAAATCGCCTACAAACTCTTAGGCGAAGCCGATGTATTCGTCACCAACACCCGTACAAAATCCTTAAAAAACCTTGGCTTAGACTACGACACCCTAAAAGAAAAATTCCCGAAATTAATCTTCGCCCAGGTATTAGGCTACGGTGAAAACGGCCCGGAAAAAGACACTGCCGGTTTTGACGTAACCTGCTACATGGCAAGAGGCGGTGTATTCGGCACCACCGTAAACCGTGGTGATGCCCCCATGATTCCCACCAACGGCTTCGGCGACTTCCAGGTATCTTTAGCATTAGCTTCCGGCATCTGCGCCGCGCTTTATTCCCGCGAAAAAACCGGAATGGGCGACAAGATTACCATCAGCCTGCACCACGCCGCCGTATACGCTCTGAGCACCGGCTTGATCTCCGCGCAGTACGGCAACCAGTATCCCAAAAACCGCCGCGAGGTTCCCAATCCGTTTAACAACGTCTACCGCACCAAGGACGGCAAGTGGCTTGTTTTATGCTGTCCGGAATACGACCGCGACTACGAAAAAATCTTCACTCTGCTCGGTCGTCCCGATATGATTGGCAATGAAAAATACATCCATTGTGCAGAAGTAAACAATAACAATCTCAACACGGAAGTAACCGGCATCTTGGATGAAGCGATGGCAAACTTCACCCGCGACGAGTTAATGGCAATGTTTAAGGCCAACGACCTTGCCTGCGAAGCCGCCTACGAGCCAAACGATATCTACAAGGATGAACAGGCGCACGCCAATCATGTTCTGGCAAAAATCCCCTATCCGTCCGGCGAGCGCTTTATGCCGACCAACCCGGTCAACTTCGGTTCCATGGGCGTACCGGAATACTTTATCGGCGGTTCCCAGGGCGCTCACACCGTAGAAATTATGAAAGAATTAGGTTATTCCGAGGACGAAATTAAAGAAGCCTTAGAAAACGGTGCAGCCACCGGAGAAACCAAACTCCGTAAGCTGTAAACATAAATTCCGGTTTTGTCTTGAAAAATATGTCTTGAAGAATAAAAAACAGACAACCAAACCAGACAGCCACAAGAATAAAGAAGAAAGGTGAAAATAAATATGAGCTTACTTTACACCGATGAGCAGAAGGAATTAATTGCCATGGTTCGTGAAATGGCAGAAAACGAGATTAAGCCTTATGTTCAGGAAGCCGACGAAAAGGGTGAGTGCCCGAGAGAACTGTTTGACTGGGGCTTTAAGATGGGCCTGCACATGCTGGAAATCCCGGAAGAATTTGGCGGAACCGGCTTAAGCTATGAAACCACCGCAATGATTTTTGAAGAACTGGCAAAGGTAGATGCCGGATACGCAATCAGCTTCGTAACCTCCTTCGTGGCATTGCGCAACGTGATTTTAGCCGGAACCCCCGAACAGGGCAAATACTTTGCCGACATAGTAAAACCCGGCAGGTTTGCCGCCTTTGCCTTAACCGAGCCAAACGCCGGTTCCGATCCCGGCGCAATGCGTGCAACTGCCGTAAAGGACGGCGACGACTATATCTTAAACGGAAACAAGACCTTTATTACCAACGGAGCCTTAGCTTCCATTATGGTCGGCTTCTTTAAAACCAGCCCCGAACTGGGCAATAAGGGAATTTCTGCCTTTATCGTAGATGCCGACGCCCCCGGCATTACCATCTGTAAATTCCCGTTAAAGACGGTTTTTACAGCTAAATTGTTTTTAACTGGATTTTTTATTGAATTGTTTCCCCATTCCCGCTGTCGGTCAGATTTCCGATGAAACGGTAATGGATTTCGATAGACTGAACTTTCTCACCATTTACCCTGTGTTTGTCACCCACTAAAATCTTTGTGATAAGTTCATTGATGATACAAGAATTTAATTCCTTCAGGTCACTGTACTGCCGGATCAGGCTTATCCACTTTTCCGCATTCTGCTCTGTAGCGTCATGCTCTGCCGACTGCTCCTGCAATGCGGAAAGCTGTTTTTTAAGTTCTTCCTGTTCCCTCTGGTACTTTGGCAGAAGATTGTCTATGCTTGCCCCTGCAAGCCTGCCGAGTGCATAATCCTCATACAGCCTGCTTATGACTTTATCAATCTCCTCAAGCCTTTTCCCTATGGTTCGCTTCTTCCCTTCAACCAAACCGTAATCAACAGTACTGTTCACCTGTTGCTGTTCCATAACTTTTTCAAGGACTGCCTGCTCGTCCGCAAGTGCCATTGCCGCCCATTCCCTGATATCCTTCAGAACGATGTCATACAAGTCCTGCTCCTTGATGCGGTGCGGCGTGCATCCGTCCGGCCCGTTCGCCTTGTAGTTCTGGCATGAGCCGAAATAGGTCTTTTCCGGGTTGCTCTTGCTCGTCTTTTCCGGGAAGAATGAAATGCGCCTGCCGCAGTCCGGGCAGTAGGCAATGCCGGAAAAGATACTCGGCTCCCTTTTTGCCTTGCACATCCGCCTGCGCTTCCCATTGACCTCCTGCACACGCTCCCACAGTTCGAGGTCAACAATCGGCTCAAATATGTCCTTTACCACAACCCACTCATCTTTAGGCTTCACATAGTTTTTGCCGACCTTGAACAGCTTTGACTGTTTCTGCGCTACAAGGCTTCCGATGTAGACCTCATGCGAGAGTATCCATTTAATTGTTGTTTCATTCCAGATATAGTTGGATATGTCCCCTTCGCCTTTAAAGCCTGCCCATGTGCGCTCGCCCCTGATGTGGTGCCAGTATGCGGGTATCGGTATGCGCTCCCTTTTCAGTACGTTTCCGATTGCCTTGTAGCCTTTGCCCTGCACAGCAAGCTCATACATACGCATTACAATCGGCGCTGTTTCCGCATCCGGTATCAGCTTGTGGCTGTCCTTCGGCGATTTACGGTATCCGAATGGCGGCACTGTGCTGTGGTAGATGCCCGCCCTTGCCTTTGTGGTCATGGTGCTGCGGATTTTCTTTGAAATGTCCCTTGCATAGAAATCGTTGAACAGGTTCTTGAACGGTGCCATCTCATTGTACCCCATAGAGGTATCAATGCCGTCACTGATTGCGATATACCGGACTTTCTTACTCGGAAAATACACTTCGGTATAGTAGCCCGTCTGTAAGTAATCACGCCCAAGACGGGAGAGGTCTTTTGTAATGACCGTATTGATTTTCCCGCTTTCAATATCCTCAATCATGCGCTTAAAATCCGGTCTTTCAAAAGCTGACGTTAGATAACGATACTTTTGAAAACACTGGAAAATCAAGGTTTTTCGAGCGACGGACAAGCAGGGTATTGTACTAAAAACTGAATACGACGCAGAAGCGGCGTTTCTTACTCTCTACATGGGAGAACAGGAACGCCGCTTTTTTCATGCCCTTTGTTACGCAGTAGGGGCAGA